>NZ_JBRFPI010000037.1:0-18445 GCF_053579595.1 Cellvibrio sp. | reverse complement strand
AACCGGACGAATGCATGCCGCGCATAGAATTGTCTTCAGTGAAAGAGGATTTTTGGAGTGCCTCAGGATTTGGGGGCGGGTAGGCGAATTACAACCTGCAAGCCACCCAGTGGGCTTTCATGCAAGTTCAGTTCGCCTCTGCAATGCTCCACTATATCGCGCACTATGCCCAGCCCCAAACCGTGCCCCTGGATTTGTTCGTCAATACGCGCACCGCGATTGAGTACCTGGGTGCGCATGTCCGGTGCTATGCCAGGGCCATCATCATCGATAGTCAGGATAAAATAATTATTTTCTTGCTGGATAGTGAGCATCACTTTTTGCTGCGCCCACTTGCAGGCGTTATCAAGCAGATTGCCGAGCAATTCCAGCATATCCTGCCGGTCCCAGGGCAGTCGCAGATTATCCGCCGCTGACCAGTTAATCGTTAAATTGCGCCCGTGAATTTGTGCGAGTGTACTAACCAAATCCGGTAATTCGACGGCACATGTAAAATAAGCACCAGGCAGCGCTTCACCTGCAAGACGCGCGCGCCCCAATTCGCGGCTGATGCGCTCTTGCATATGCGTAAGTTGGTTGCGCAAATTATCGCGCAGTTCTTGGTGGCTATTTAATTCCTGGCGATTAGCGAGGCTGAATAAAATTGCAAGCGGGGTTTTTAAGGCGTGGCCGAGATTACCCAACGCGTTGCGCGAGCGAGTGAGGTTGTCTTCAGTGTGCTGTAACAGGTGATTAATTTGTTGCACCAGCGGCTGCAATTCCTGCGGCAACTGCGCATCCAGCTGCGTTCGCTGCCCCTGCTGCAGTTGGGCAATTTGCTCGCGGACCTGCTCTAACGGCTGCAGTGCACGTGCAACAAAATAACGCTGCAATAACACCAGGAGAAGTAGTGCCCCCAAGCCAATGCCGCCGCCGATTAATTGTACACGGCGAAAGCTGTCGAGCATGGGTGTGTAATCTTGCGCAACCACTATGGCGATATTTTTTCCGAAGCGGCGATAGTCAGTGCGTACAATCAACAACTGCTGTTTCTGTGGCCCCTGCACCAATTCGTTCATCAAGCCTTGTTGCTCAGGTTCAGGTAGTGAATAGTCCCATGAGGAGCGTGAGCGCCATTGTTGATCGTCAAGGTGAATGCAAAAATAATGGCCGGAAAACGGGCGATGATATGCTGCAGAGACATGCCGCTGATCTAACTCAATACCGTCGGCCCCGCGCGCGAGTGCCGCGACTAATAACTCAGCTTCATCATGTAGGTGATTATCGAGATAGCGGCGCAAACCCTGATCAAAAAGCCACAGACTCATTTGCGCAAGCACCAGTCCCACCAAAATCAGCACCGCAATCAAGCTGAGGCTCAGCCGCTGCTGGATAGAATTCAGTGCGCGCATCATGGGCCTATTTATCATTATTATCGATGCCAATAAAACGATAACCTTGTCCGCGTTTGGTTTCGGTCGCCGTTTTGCCGAGTTTGCTGCGCAAGTGATTGACATGCACTTCAATTACATTGGAATCGCGCTCGCTTTCGCCATTGTAAAGATGGTCATTGAGTTGGCTTTTGGAAATAATTTTTCCACAGTGCAGCATAAAATAACGCAGCAAGCTGAATTCGGCGGCGGTCAGTTCAATTTCCTCACCCGCTTTAATAACGCGCTGTTGGGACTCATCTAACTGCAATCCCGCTACATCTAATTGCGGCTGGTTAACCTGCCCATGAGCACGGCGCAAGAGTGCTTGAATGCGCAGTTGCAACTCTTCCGGATGAAATGGCTTGGTGAGGTAATCATCAGCACCGGCTTTTAAACCATCGATGCGCTCAGCCCAATGATCGCGCGCAGTGAGAATTAATACCGGGCGATTCATTCCCGTTGCGCGCCACTCGCGCAAAATTTCCAAGCCGGATTTACCGGGCAAACCTAAATCCAACAAAATTAAATCATAAGGTTCACTGGCGCCTTGGTAGAGCGCATCGCGGCCATCGGCCAACCAATCCACTGCGTAACCGGCGCGCTGTAAATCGGCTGTGAGTTCGTCGGCGAGGGCAACATTATCTTCAACAATTAATAAACGCATGAAGGAACCTGTTAAAAACGTTTACGGTGCAGTTATGGCTAGGCAAATTTGATCGAAAAAGCGGAGTTTATAAATAATAAATGAGCATTTTGAGATTAAATTTAACGACGCCAGAACAAATAAGTTAGTTTTTCAGAGGTTACTAATCGTCTTCCTCGTCTTTTAGAATAGTTCCTGTGTGCGCATCAAATTCGAGTTCGCGAACTACGCCGTCGCGCGTCGCGAGCTCTACCTCATAAATATAAATATCGTCGTCTTCTTCCAGTTCTACTTCGAGCAAGCTGGAGTGCGGGTGACGTTGTGCTACTAATTCCAGTAATTTTTCCAATGGGATAATGCGCCCCTGCTCGCGCAGGCGCAGGGCTTCGTCTTGCGAAAGGTCGCGCGCGCTGACCCCAAGGGTGAGCGCGGCGAGAAAAACATAAAGTGCGATACGCGTAATGGTTTGCATCAAATGCTATTCATTAAAAAATCAATAAAAGGGGAACTTAATCATCCTGATGGTTTTTGAGGATCTGGCCGTTAGTCGCGTCCAATTCCAGATCCCACTCAAGACCCTGGGCATCAACTACTTCCAGTTGATAAACATAGCGGCCCCATTCGTTTTCCAGCTCGGTTTCGCGGATTACACCGCCGGGATGTTGCGCCAGTGCCAATTCGTTGAGTTTCTCAAACGATTGAATAGTACCAGAATCGCGCAGTTTCAGCGCCTCATCCGGCCCCAGGTCACGCGCTTGTGCGCTTACGGCAAGGGTAAAAAAACTGGCAATCAGTAAGTACTTAGGGGTAGTTTTCATGGTAAAGCTCCTGCAGCGGTGAATGGACAAAGTGTGTTTCAACGCTGATCAGATTAAACAGGCTCACTTAAACCAAACTTAATTTACGCCAGCGCTATTTAGCAGGGCTGTGAGATAAGTGCATTGACGCCTAAATCGGGCTTGTAGATACTGCGCGGGGAGCTATTGAATGATCAATACTCCTCACTTTTTACTCTGCAAGCCCCATGGCAACCAATCCCCGGTAGCTAAAAGACCTGATGAACATACACAGGGGGCAAGGAGTTCAGGTTGTTTGATTTACAGGTACAACATTTCACTACGTTGTAACTATAAATAAACGTGGAAATAAATATTAATTTTGAATGGAACACAGGATGAATCTTTTTTTGCGCTATATCATATCCAGGCTACTTTTTTTGTTTTGCCTCGTTACCCTTCCCGTTCAAGCCAGTATTTCATTAAGCGAATATGGCGCATTGCCTAGTGTTGGTATGGTGGCTATTTCGCCCAATGGGGATTTAGTGGCTTTTCGCAAAGTTGCTGGCAAGCAGGACACTGTCCATGTTGTATCTATTAAAGACAAAAAACAGGTCTTTGCACTGGATGTGTCAAAAATACAACCAGGGGGAATTTATTTTTTTAATGATGAACAACTCTTTTTACGTGTATCGGAATACACAAGGGTTGCAGGTTTTAGAGGAAAGTTCGATCTAAGTACTGCATTTGTTCTTAACATCAAAGATAAAAAGATTCGCCAGCTATTAACACCGGGCGAAAAAATTCTGGCAGGGCAAACAGGATTGGGGAATGTGGTAGGGATAACCCCCGATGGCCAATATGCACTAATGCCGGCTTATTCTCCAGTTGATAACCATTTTCCCACACCTACATATTCACTCTACAAAGTTAGTCTCCAAAAGAAGCATATAAAGTCGATTCAAGCTGGTGACAGTAACACGCAAGATTTTTTTGTTAATCGTGAAGGAAAAGCCATTGTTCAGGAAGAGTATGACGATAGAAATAACGAGCACAAAATTCTTGCGCTGAATGATGGTAAATGGATAGAAATTTTTAAAGAAAAAACCCCGGTTAAGAATAAATCTTTTGTTGGTCTGACACAGGATTTTCAATCATTGGTGATGTTGACCGATGATGAAAAAACTGGGCGCACCAGTTATTACACCATGAGCCTGAAGGATGGCGCTATTACAGGCCCACTGTTGGGGCGTAATGATGCAGATATTGAAAGTGTAATCACTGACATGCAACGAGTGGTCTACGGTGTTCGATATTCAGGGTTTAACCCTAGCTATGCATTTTTTGATAAAAAGATCGAAAAAAAAATGAATGATATTCAACAGCAATTTCCTGGCCAATCGGTGTGGTTAGCAGATTGGACACCTGACTGGCAAAAAATTGTAATCAAAGTTGAAGGGTCAGATTATCCAGAAGACTATTTCCTGTTCGACAGCAATAGTCAGCTTAGTTTTTTAACGTCGGCGCGCCCTGCATTTCAACCTGAGGATATTAATCCGATTGGCATATCTAACTATGCGGCTCGCGACGGCTTAAAAATCCCGACGCTGCTTACCATTCCTCGAACCAAGTCGAATGCTATCAAAAATTTACCGGCAGTGATTTATCCTCACGGAGGCCCTGCGTTCCACGATACTATTGGTTTTGATTATTTTGCACAGGCTCTGGCCGCCCAAGGTTATTTGGTAATTCAACCCCAATTTCGCGGTTCAACGGGTTTTGGCTCCGAACACTATGTCGCCGGGCACGGTGAGTGGGGGAAAAAAATGCAGGATGATCTGAGTGATGCAGTAAAGCATTTTACCAGCAAAGGGATGATTGATCCTAAACGTGTTTGTATTGTTGGGGCAAGCTACGGCGGTTACGCCGCATTAGCTGGTGGTGCATTTACGCCAGACTTGTACAAATGTGTGGTATCTATCAATGGTATAGGTGATCTTAATGGCATGCTCGCGTGGGATAAAAACCAACACGGCAGTAATAGTGAAGTGGCGGATTACATGGCAATGCAATTTGCCAACGGCGAAGTAGACAAAAAAGCGTTGGAGAAAATGTCGCCAGAAAATTATGCCGATAATTTTGCTGCTCCCGTGTTATTGATTTACTCCACCAATGATAAACGTGTTCCGCCTAAACAATCAGAACAAATGTTAAAGGCGCTAAAAAAACAACAAAAACCGGCAATTGCGCTTGAACTTGAAGGTGAAAACCATCACTTACTGGAAGGCGAAACCCGCACCCAAGCGCTAGAGGCAACGGTGAATTTTGTTCGCCAACACTTGCAATAATCCAATCGCCATAAGCGCACCCTAAACCGGTGCGCTTTTTTTATCCTCTGAATCTTTTAACAATCCCGCACAAAATTTCACAACTCTCCCGCCGCGATATTTCTATACTCGCGCCCCAACAGGGTTGTGCTCTTCCGTAGCAAGCCGCAACCCGCCATACTGATGCGGTATCCCTTATGAATAGCTCCCTCGCGGCACAGCGTCCACTCAAAGTCGTGCATTTTGTCACCGGGGGTTTTACCGGTTCCACCAAAGTCGCCATCGACCTGATTCGGGCGGCGAAAAATAATCCCGCCTTTTCTTCTATGTTGGTGCTGCGCAAAAAATCGTCCACCGATCAAGCGCGCGTCAACCAACTTCAGACTGAAGGTATTTCACTCAAACTGGTTGCAGGTTGGTCGCACCTGGCAACCATTATCGAATTAGTGCGCATCTGCCGCGAATACCAACCGGATATTCTCGTCACCCACGGTTTTAGTGAACATCTCTGGGGTAGATATGCGGGTTTGATCGCGCGGGTTCCGCATTTAATTCATGTCGAACACAATTCGCGCGAGCGCTATACGCCACTGCGTTTATTACAAGCGCGCTGGCTTGCGCATTACACCGATAAAATTATTGGCTGCTCGGAAGGTGTACGGTCGCGTTTGCTGGAATTGGGTTTTCCCGCACATAAAATCATGGCGATCAATAACGGTATTCAGTTAGCAGATTACGCTAACGCCGATGCAGTTCCACTCGCTGAACGCATTCCCGGCATTATTATGCCAGCACGTTTTGCCAAACAAAAAGATCACGCGACATTGATTCGCGCAATTGCCCTGTTGCGCGATAAAAATATCATCGCGCCGGTATTTTTTGCCGGTGCTGGCAACAAGCGCCATATCGCCAAAGCAAAAAAATTGGTGGATGAGTTGCAGCTCAATGAACAAATTCACTTTGCCGGTCACTGCGGCAATTTACCGTTTTTATTAATGCGTCACCAACTTTGTGTGCTGAGCACACGCTATGAGGGCATGCCATTGACATTGGCCGAAGGCATGGCAGCTGGCTGTGCAGTAATAGGTTCCGCCGTGATTGGTGTGCAGGAAATGATTAACCACGGCCGCGATGGCTTGTTAGTAAAAGCTCAATGCGCCCACGCCATGGCCGACGCGATAGAAATTTTGTTGCACAATTCAACTTACGCACAAGTATTGGCACTGCAAGGGCGCCAGCGTGCACTCGCTGAATTCTCCCTCACACGCATGGCACAGACTTACGAACAGGTATTTTTGGGTTTGCAACAAACCGCAATTCCAGCATTGCCAGAGCAATTACTGCTGGAAAATTAATTTTCAACATTAATAGATTCCTGCTCGTAAAGGTGTAATTGATTGTGATCCACACGTCCAAACCCTGGCTCAGTATTTTAATTCCGGTGTACAACGTTGAGGCTTATCTGCGCGAGTGCCTTGAGTCAGTGGTGCTGCAAATAATGCCCGGCGTAGAAATTATCGTGCTCGATGATTGCTCCACCGATAGTTCACATCAATTGCTACAAGAATTTGCCGAAGACTCTATCGTTCCCATTACGATTCTGCGCCACGAATACAATCGCGGTTTAAGCGCCGCGCGCAATACCCTGCTCGACAATGCACGCGGCGATTATGTCTGGTTTCTGGATTCCGATGACGCACTTCATCCGGGAGCGATTGCCGAACTGCAACAGATCACCCGCCAGTATTTACCCGATTTGGTACTGTGCGATTTTCGTGTCTGGCGCGAGCAGCAACGCTGGAAGCATTTATGGCGCGGAGAAAATCACACCGCGACTTTTGCCGGTGCAAAACAACAATTGCTCACTGATCCACTGACATTATTTGAAGGGATTTATAAAGAGCGCAATTTGCATATTTGGTCAAAAATTTCCAAGCGCTCGCTCTGGGGTAGCGATTTACGTTTCCCGGAAGGGCGGGTAATGGAAGATATGGTAGTCACACCGCGCCTTGCACTGCGCGTGCAAACCTATTTTTACCAACCGAGTGTATGGGTCGCTTATCGTCAGCGCGAGGGCAGTATTTTATCCAGCTCCAATCAGAAAAAAATTGATGATATGTCCATCGCTTGCGCGGGTGTTTTGGAGTTATGGCTAAAACACTATCCACAGCTATCGCGTCGCGCGCGTTTTTATTTCAGTTATTTTTGTGTGAAAACCCATATTTGCGTCGCGCGCGATATGCGCAGTTTGCACAAGAATCCCACTCCGGATTTAAGCGTTTATCGCGCGCGTTTTTTTGAGCATATCGGTTGGGGCAAGCGCGAACTCTTCACGGAATACATCAAGCGCGGCTGGTTGTTGCGCCTGAAGCGTTTTGTGCAAGAGTACTGAGGCCAATTGCCAATCGTTTTTCCGGTAAATGGCTATGGGTGTTATCATGCGCACAACCCCAGCCCAGACCCCGAGCGCCGATGAAAATACCCAAACGCTTACAGCCATTAGTTGACGATGGCTTGATCGATGAAGTCCTGTTCCAGTTGATGAGCGGCAAAGAGGCGCAAGTCTTTGTCGTCCGCGCCAACGATGAAATCCGCTGCGCCAAAGTCTATAAAGAAGCGAATAAACGCAGCTTTAAACAGGCCGTGCAGTATCAAGAAGGCCGCACTGTGCGCAACTCGCGCCGCGCCCGCGCTATGTCCAAGGGCACGCGCTACGGGCAAAAAGAAGCGGAAGATGCCTGGTTGAATGCCGAGGTAGACGCTCTTTATCGCCTCGCCGAAGCCGGTGTGCGCGTACCCACCCCCTATTGGTTTTTGGAAGGTGTGCTGGTAATGGAGCTGGTTGTCGATGAAGACGGCGACCCGGCACCGCGCCTGGATGATGTCGCCTTTGACCCGGACACCGCCCGTGAATACCACGCCCAAATGATGATGGAAATCGTGCGCATGCTCTGCGCCGGTTTAGTCCACGGTGACTTGTCGGAATTTAACGTACTGGTTGATCACAGTGGCCCCGTGGTTATCGACCTGCCTCAAGCAGTAAATGCCGCTGGTAACAACAACGCCAAAATGATGCTCACGCGCGATGTGAATAATATGCGCGATTATTTTGGCCAGTATGCGCCGGATTTATTGGTCACCCATTACGCCGAAGAAATTTGGGATCTGTTTGAACACGGCAATCTGCACCCGAATGTCAAACTCACCGGCGAATTCGCCGAGAGCAACGTCGATGCCGATATCGCCACCATGATGCGTATCATCGAACACGCCAAAGCCGAAGAGGAAGACCGCAAAGAGCGCGAACGCATGGCGCGGGACGGGGAGTTTTAAGAACACACCGCAACCACACTGGCGATAATCTTATCGCCAGTGTTGCGCAAGACTTACAACATCATCCCCCACCCGACATTCCAATAGATTGCGTATTGATACAGCAATTACCCTCGCATAAAAGCTCTCCTAGCTATTTTTAACCAGCTGTCTGATCAACGCGCTCAAACAAATAATTTGCAACTACGTAAGTCTTCGTATATATTTTACGAAGACTTACGTAGATTGAATTATTTAATTTCCCCTGGAGCAAGCTATGGTTACACCAACACCCGCCGAATTGGATATTTTGCAAATTTTATGGGCTTGTGGTGAGGCTAAGGTTCAGGAGGTAAATGACAAGCTCAGCGAAAATAAACCGGTTGGCTACACCACTACCTTAAAAACCATGCAGATCATGGAGCAGAAAGGTTTATTGGGGCGCAAAAAAGATGGCAAGAGTCATATCTATTTTCCGCAGATTGCGCAGGCCGACACCCAAAGCTCCATGCTCGACAAACTACTGCAAAGTGCATTTGGCGGTTCCAAATCCCAACTGGTTATGCAACTACTCGGCAATAAAAAAGTCTCCCAAAAGGAGTTGGACGAGATCAAAACATTTCTCGAAAATCTGGATAAATAATCATGCAAACCATGTTGCACATCTTACGACAAGACTGGATTAATTCGCTCGGTTGGACGCTGCTACATTCACTATGGCAATACGCCATTATTGCTGCAAGTTGCGCACTGTTATTATTCTTTACCAAACATTTTTCCGCCAATACACGCTACCTGATTGCACTTGGCAGCTTGATGTTGAGTGCACTTATTAGCGCTATTACTTTCTATAATTATCAGCAAGCCAGTGCAGAAATTATTATACACTCGACCAAACAGGTTGCCGCCACACCGCTTTTTGCAGAGAAAAATTTATTTAATCTGGTGAGTTATATCAATGAGCACATCAATAGCCTTGTTGTTATCTGGCTGTGTGGATTTTTAGTCTACAGCCTTAAAGCGCTACAGGATTATCGTTACTGCCAACAGATTAAAAATCAGCACATCATCTCCACACCGGAACAATGGCAATCCCTATTTGCGACGCTTGTAACTAAGATTGGGGTTAACCCGAACATCGAATTGCGTATTTCCACATTGGCCATAGCGCCCTGTGCGATTGGCTATTTCAAACCGGTGATATTACTTCCATTGGCCGTATCAACAAGCATGAATCAACAGCAAATAGAAATGATTTTGCTCCATGAGCTTGCCCACGCGCGCCGTCAGGATTATGCAATCGGAATAGTGCAAACCATTATCAAAACCCTGTTCTTTTTTAACCCGTTTCTACGTTGGATTTCTAATCAAATAGATAAGGAGCGTGAACATGCTTGTGATGATATTGCAGTAGCAATTAGTAAGAATCCGGTTTTATTCGCCCATACATTAAAGGAGTTCGCCACTATGCACACTAACCAAAAAGCAACCATGAATATTACGGGCAATACATTATTATTAACTCGTATTACTCGTTTATTCGGCAACAACGCGCAAGTGACAAAATCAAAATACGGTGTATTAGCAAGCTTACTGATCATGATCTCAGGTTTAATCTTTACGCTCTGTGCCAACGCTAAACCTGAGAATGAAAAAACAATATCGCTCAATGTGGCAAATGTGGCGGTGCAAGAGGTGCTGCTTGAGGTTAATAAAAAATGTGACAGCAATGAAACACTGGCTGCAAATGCCAATGAGAAAATCACGTTGGTACTTGAAGATATATCCTGTAAACAGGCCATCCGACTGCTGAAGGATTTTGCCGAAGGAGCCGCAGGCGCGGAGCCAGCGAATCAATAAAGTCAAAACCAAGAAATGCATAACATCATTATGCATTTCTTGGACTCTGGATTTACAGCATCATCCCGCCCGACACCTCAATGCGCTGCGCATTGATCCAGCGATTGCTCTCGGATAAGAGCGACGCAATCATCGGCCCTATATCGTCCGGTAAACCCACACGGCCCAAGGCTGTCATTGCAGCGACTTGCTGGTTGAGCTCATTGTTGTCCCGCACCCGGCCGCCGCCAAAATCGGTTTCGATTGCACCTGGTGCAACCACATTGACCGCAATACCACGCGCGCCCAATTCTTTTGCCATATAGCGGCTCAACACTTCTATGCCACCTTTCATCGCCGCGTAAGCCGCGTAGCCCGGATAACAAAAACGTGCAAGACCGGTGGAAATATTCACAATGCGGCCGCCATCTTTAATCAGCGGCAACAATTTTTGCGTGAGAAAAAAAGTGCCTTTCAAATGGATATTCATCAGCAGATCAAACTGCTCTTCGGTGGTTTCTGCAAAACTCGCGTGAATACCTATGCCCGCGTTATTGATTAAAAAATCGAAGTTGTCGCGCTGCCATTTTGACGATAAAAGCGCGCCTAACTGATAAGCAAAGGCCGCAAAGTTTTTGCTATTGCCCACATCCAATTGCAGCGTGGCCGCTTGCACGCCCAATGCCTGCACTTCAGCCACTACCGCTTCTGCTTCGGCCTGCTTGCTGTTGTAAGTGAATATGATATCGACACCTTGTTTAGCCAGTGCCAATACGGTGTTTTTGCCCAACCCACGGCTGCCGCCGGTAACCAATGCAATCTTGTTCATATCTGCCTCGTAGCGTTACAAATCGTTTCAAAAGGGAAATCTGTTGACGAGGTCAGTGTATTACTCAGATATTTTTCGATAAATCAGCAAATACTGATTAGACTGTTTGGATAATACGAACAATTGGTAGGGTTTATGAATCGATTAGATGCCATGCAAAGTTTTGTGCGGGTGGCCGAACTCGCCAGTTTTACCAAGGCGGCCGATAGCCTCGGCCTGCCCAAAGCGAGTGTCTCCACCTCGATACAGCAGTTGGAAAGCCTGCTGAATACACGCCTGTTGCACCGCACCACGCGCAAGGTGCAACTGACGCAAGACGGCCAGGTGTATTACGAGCGCTGCAAGGATTTGTTGGCCGATATGGATGAGCTGGAAGGTTTGTTCCAGCAGGGCGCGAGCAATTTAAGCGGCCGTTTGCGCGTGGATATGCCGAGCGGTATGGCCAAGATGCGGGTGATTCCGCGCCTGCCTGAATTACTGGCGCAACACCCGCAACTACAAGTGGAGATCAGCAGCACCGACCGGCGCGTGGATGTTATCCGCGAGGGATTTGATTGTGTGGTTCGCGTTGGCAAACTCAGCGACTCATCGCTGATCGCGCGGCCACTCGGAAAAGTGGAATTGCTCAACTGTGTCAGCCCTAACTACATCGCACAGTTTGGTACACCGCAAACACTGGATGATTTAGCCAATCACCAACTGGTTCACTATGTCACTACACTTGGCAGCAAATCGCCCGGATTCGAATACACTGAACAAGGCGACGTAAAATTTATTGCGATGGCGGGCAATATTACGGTGAATAATTCCGATGCCTATAGTGCTGCTTGCTTGGCAGGTTTTGGTATCGCGCAAATTCCTCGCATAGGGGCGCAGGATTATTTGGCACAGGGAAAATTGGTCGAAGTATTAAAAAATTATCGCGCAGAGG
Source organism: Cellvibrio sp. (assembly GCF_053579595.1). Taxonomy (NCBI): domain Bacteria; kingdom Pseudomonadati; phylum Pseudomonadota; class Gammaproteobacteria; order Cellvibrionales; family Cellvibrionaceae; genus Cellvibrio; species Cellvibrio sp. The sequence continues at coordinate 6,376 of NZ_JBRFPI010000037.1, read as the reverse complement.
CCATGCCAGTTTCACTTATTTATCCCAATCGACGCAACCTCTCGCGCCGTGTGCAGGTATTTATGGATTGGATTACAACGCTCATGAACGATTATGTGGATTCCAAATAATGACAACAAACATCTGCCCCAAATGTCGTTATCAACGGCAAACAATTGATCATAATATCCATCCGGATATCTGCCCCAGCTGCGGCATTGTGTACAGCAAATTTATTGCAAAACACTCGCCAGAAAATCCAGCGTATGATTCTGAACCTGAAGCTGAAATTTCCATAGAAATGGAAACAGCCATAACACTGCGCCAACAATTAATTGCCGCGTGTTTATTTGTACCCGAACGCATTGATGCAGGTGCATTCTGGGCGCGGGTTGCCTGTCTGGTCGCATTTACAGTTTGGGGTGGATATTTTATTACCGCTGGAGTGGACTGGGAAAAAATTGGCAGTTCGTTTATGCACAATATCAATTTGCCTTTTCACGAATTCGGTCATGTTTTATTTATGCCGTTCGGTGAATTTTTGATGATCCTCGGGGGCAGTTTATTTCAAGTTTTGTTACCACTCGCGCTCACGTGCGTATTTGTGTTTAAACAGAGCGACACCTTTGCCGGCAGCATTACGCTCTGGTGGTGCGGGCAAAGTTTTATCGATGTTTCACCCTATATCGCCGATGCCGAATATCGCGCATTACCCTTAGTGGGTGGCGGCGGTGAAGAGTCGCACGACTGGGGAAATTTACTGACTATGATGGATGCGCTGGATAACACGCACGCGATTGCAAATTGCAGTTTTGGAATTGGAGCCATATTGATTATTGTGGCGCTGGTGTGGGGCGGGTGGATTCTTAAACTTCAGCAGAAAAATATTGTTCCTATTTAGGATTGATTGAATTGAAGTGGCAATTCAATACTGGCACAACAGCCACCCGAATTCTGATTGTTCAGGGCCAAGTTACTCAGTGATAATCGGCCATTATGCGCTTCAATAATCTGACGGCATAGCACGAGGCCTATACCAGAACCCTGTTTTTTGGTGCTGTAGAAAGGCACAAATAAATTATCCGGATTGCTGATGCCACTGCCCTGGTCACAAATATCCAGTTTGAAAAACTGACGGCTAACAGCCCAGCGAATCGTAATGGTGCTGCCGGGATTGTTGGGATTGGCGAGTGCAGTAGCTTCAACCGCATTCTTGATCAGGTTTATCAACACTTGTTCAAACTGCACCGGGTCGAGCTGCAGGATAAAATCGCGCTCGGCTTCTATGGTTATGGGTTGGTGATTAAACAGGGCGACAATTTTTTCAACCAGCGGGCGAATCGATAGCGGTTGGGTTTGCGGTTCAGGTAATTTGGCGAGTTGTTTATAACTATCCACAAATTGGCTCAAGCCCTTGGCGCGCTCGCTAATAATCCCCAGCCCTTCACGCAAATTGCCAATAACATCGGCATGCTGTGCATCGCGCTCAAGCAAGCGTTGCAAGGTTTGGCTAATTGAGGCAATGGGTGAAAGTGAGTTGTTGATTTCATGGCTGATGACCCGCACCAGATCTTGCCAGGCTTTGCGTTCTTCGCTGCGCAACAGCGTGCGGATATCGGTAATAAATAACAATTTGTGCTGTTTACCGTCATCGCGGAATTCTTCCACGTACACATTAAATCGCCCCTGCTGATAACCGAGCGATAATTCCACTACCTGATGGCAGCCGCTGGTAAGCTCTTGCACAAACGCGAGCTGTTGCAACAATTCCCGGTTGGTGAGCGAATTTTTTAACTGCAACAAATTTTCAGCCGCCGGATTTAAAAAGCGAATTTGGTTGTCTTGGTTAAGTGCAATGATCGCAACATCAATATGCTCAATGATCATGCGCAATAACAACTGGCTTTCAACCGATTCCCAGCGCTGTTGGCTCAGGCGTTTAGCCAAACCGTTAATCGCAACCACCAATTCATCCAGGGCACTGTTGTTTTGGTCAGTGCGGGCGCGCAGGGTGTAATCGCCCTGAATCAAAGCCTCTAATAAATTACTGATGCTGCGAAATTGGTAGGACAGTTTTTGGTAGACAGAATAACAACTGAACAAAATCACCAAGCCGCCGATTAAACCGGTCAACAAAATTAACCATATTGAAATATTGGCGAGTACCATCACCCATAGTAATAACAGCAGCAATGGCAGTGAGGCCAGCAGCACCAGGCGAATTAAATGAGCCTCAAATGGACGCCGTTTATGCATATCAGGTTTTTAATTTTTCCAGTCGACGATAAAACGCACTGCGGCTAAACCCGAGTGAGTCGGCCGCTTTAACTGCATCGCCATTAAAATAGGCGAGGCGCTGCACGATAATATCCTGTTCGATTTCTTCCATAACCCGCAAATCCTGCGTTGCAGATTGATTTTGGATTGGTGTTGACGCGAGTGTTTGTGCCGCATTCGTTAAGCCAAGGTCACGCAAATGAATACGCTCACCTTTACACAAAATCTGCGAACGTTCCATGACATGGCCCAGCTCGCGCACATTACCCGGCCATGGATAAGCTTTCAGTGCAGCTTCCGCCTCTGGTGCTATAGCCAGCGGCGCGCGCGCATACTTAGTTGCGGCCTTGGCGAGAAATGCAGTGGCCAGCGGAATAATATCTTCAACGCGTTTGCGCAGGGGCGGGATTTCTATTTCCACGGTATTGATACGATAGAGCAAATCTTTGCGGAATTTCCCTTCGCTGACTGCTGCGTTTAAATCGCAATTGGTGGCGGTGATTAAACGGAAATTGGTGTGTTGGGTTTTGCTGGAACCGACTTTTTCAAATTGTTTTTCTTCCAGCACGCGCAGTAATTTTCCCTGCTGTGAATAGGGAGTATTGGCAATTTCATCGAGAAACAGCGTGCCTTCATCGGCCAATTCAAAACGACCAATGCGGGTTGCCTTGGCGTCGGTAAATGAACCTTTCACATGGCCAAACATTTCGCTTTCAAACAGCGATTCAGTTACCGCGCCCATATTTACCGAAATCAGCGCTGCATCACTGCGCCCAGAGAGTTGATGCAGATAGCGCGCAAACAGACTTTTACCAGTGCCATTTTCACCGGTGAAGATAACACTGGCATCGCTGCCTGCCACATGCTGGATAGTATTCAGCATATTCACGGTGAGTGCAGACCTGGCCACTATCGCACCATTGAGATTGGCCTCTTCACGCAGCAATTGATTTTGTTGCAACAATTTTTGCGTTTGTTTTTCTGCATCGGCCAATTTACTTTGGTTATTGATAATTGCCAGCAGTCGATCATTTTCCCATGGCTTCTGGATAAAATCATTGGCACCTTTTTTAATAGCACTGACCGCGACTTCAATCGTGCCCCAACCAGTCATCACCACTATCGGCACCAGCTCATCCATGGCGCGAATGGCGCTGATCAGTTTCAACCCTTCATCGCCCGAGGTGGTATCAGCTGAGTAATTTAAATCCATCAAAATACAGCGAATATCTTCGTGGCTAAGCACCGCCAGCGCCTGCTCCGGTGAGCTGATCGCAATAGGTGCAAAACCTTCCGAGCGCAACAACATAGTTAATGCGGAAAGAATGCCCTCGTCATCATCGACTACCAGAATTGTTTTTTTCATTGGGTTCCCGGTTTTTTAACAAGGGTTGTATTAGTGCGCTTTTATACCCGCTTCAAAGCGTTTGGTAAATTCGGGATTTTTCTTATAGTCTTCAGTTTGAATTTGTTTAACCAGCTGCGCGTATTTATCATTATTGCCATTGGCTTTGTAAGCCTGTGCCAGACTCCAGCTTGACCAAAAATAATGCTGATCATGCGGGTTGTTGTTTTTCTGTTTATATTCTTCCATTAATTCAATGCTGCGCCGGATATCCTGCTTTTCAGCCAATAGAATTTCCCCTAGCTGCAACAGGCTGTCGTTAACATACCATTTGTTTTCCAATGTTGCAGGTTTGTTGCGCAACGACTCATACAAGGGCATGGCATGCGCCAGCTGTTTTTTGTCCCGATAAAAACGCGCCAGCTCATATTGATTGCGCGCCGATTGAAATTGTTGTTGGCTTAACTTATCTGCCAATACCATAGCGGCATCAGATTTTCCCTCTTTCTCTAATAGAAATACACGATAGATATTGGCATCTTCGGGTGAGAGTTTATCCAGACGCGCCAGCAATTCATCGCCCTTTTTACTGGAGCCGCCGGCAAAACCAGGGGCTTCAAAATAAAAGCGCATGGCGGATACCAGAGCATGGGTATTTTCGGGGAATTGTTGTACCGCCGCCTCATAGTGCGCAATGCATTTTTTCGCCAAACCCAAAGCCGAAAACATGGATGACTGCTGCGCTTGATTGCAATAGATATCACCTGCTAACACTATTTCTTCGGCACCGGTTGGCTCAATTGCCAACGCCGCTTCAATGTGCTCTACCGCTGCTTCAATTCGTCCCGTGTCTAGCGCGATTTTACTCAAGTAAATCAGTGAATCATTTTTTTGTGCAGGATTGGCCATCTGTTGGGTGAAATATTTTTCGGCTTCCTGATAGCTCCCTTGGGTGAAAGCGACTAAACCGGGATTGTCTGTTGCGCTAAGGGCACCTTCCTTGGCCTGTACATAGGTTGCAGCAGAGATGGCTAGGGTCACTAACATTACATGCGCCGACATTAAACGACAAAAATTTTGGAATGCATCTTGTTGTTTCATTGTGAAATTATTCCTTTGCTGTGATATTACAAACGCGACTGTTGGGACATTTCTTTGCGTAGTTGATTCACCGGCACACCGAAATATTGTTCTCATTCATAGCGCAAGGCATCACCGGGCTCCAGTTGTAAAGCACGCTTGGTTGGCAGATAAGTGGCAAGGATTACCACCCCGGCAACAACACTCACCATAATTGTTGTAACCAGGATTAAATCTGCTGCAGCGATACCGATTACATGTGCCATGGCAAACGCCATGGCACAACCTGCAGCAGCACCCGGTATGCCGCCCCACAATAATTGTTTGCCGCCCGTCCATAAAAATTGCCGTGTGATTTGTTCGTCCTGCGCGCCCAGTGCACGTTTTACGCCAATCTCTTGCGTGCGCTGGCTAATGGTGTTGGACATAACACCGTAAATTCCCGTTGCCGCAAGTACCACTGCCGCCAATCCAAAGATCATAAAAATCGTGCTGATAAAACGTATAGGCGCGCCATTGCGTTTCTTTTTGGTGGCGTAGTCTTCAATCTGAAACAGCGGCAATTCGGGGTCAATGGCGGCCACGGCATTGCGCAGTTTGCGCACAGCGCTGGCGCGATCGGTTTTCATTTCTACGGCGATAGTGAAATCACTTTTTGGTGTCTGGCTAAATGGCCGGAATACCGTCGGCATTTTTCCCGATGCGTTATTGGCATCGCCATAGAGTGTGTGATTCACCACACCAATAATAGTTAGCCATTGGTCAGCATGCCCGATGGCATCCACTACCCGTAGGCGTTTACCGAGCGCGGATTCATTGGGAAAATGTGCGGCAGCAAAACTGTCGGTGACAATGATTGATTTTTTTTCCAGACCTTCATCGCTGTTATCAAAATAGCGCCCCGCTTTTAATTCCACACCCAGTTTGGCAAGTGTACCGGGCGTAACCATAATGTAATTTACTTTTGGGTAGGCATTATTCTGCACCTGCGAATATTCTCTTCCCTCCAGTGCGATGCGCGGAGTCCAACCCCAGTCGGCGGGAAACATAGACGCAATCATCACTTTGCCGATACCAGGGCTATTTTCCAATTGCGCTACCAAGGCATTAATAAATTGGATTTTTTGCTCAGGTGTTTGGTACTGAACCTCTCTAAGCAAGGTGCGCGCCGTGAGCAGGTTATCGCTCTTTACACCAAAATCGGCGAAGGTAGCGCGGTAGGCACCCACCACCATAGTGGCTGCGGCAATCAATATCGTCATGGATAAAAAAATTTCACTGATCACCAATATCCGGTTGAGGCGGCCCGATTTTTTCCCTAGTGCACCGCGCGTTCCATCGCGCAATACGGCATTAAAATCGGCGCCGGAATTTTTCCAGGCGGGCAATAAACCCGTGGCTAAAATGGTGCCCAGCACAAAACCAAAAAAAATTTTCAGTGTGTAGGCATCTATCCCAAAGTCCCACCAAAATGCAGGCTTGTCGGTAAAAAAGGTGGCCACAGTTACCGCGGTCACTTCCAATCCCCAAGCCATCACCAGCAAACCGATCAAGCCACCGAGGCTGCAGATAATAGCGCTCTCCCACAACATTTGGCTGATTAGCCGCCCGCGCGGCGCGCCCAGCGCAACGCGGATTGCGGTTTCTTTATTGCGCTCTATCGCACGCGAATACAACAGGTTGCCAACATTAATG
>NZ_JBRFPI010000036.1:9737-18455 GCF_053579595.1 Cellvibrio sp. | reverse complement strand
GAAGCCAGCGTGGCTAACACGAATATGATGTTGGATTTGCCCGGTTTTGATATCGCTGGCGCCATGCTGCGCACGGGTGGCAATTGGTCCTTGCTGCGCAAATTGATTATCGGCTTTGTTGCGAGCCAGCAGCATGCCGATACGGAAATGGCAGCGCAACTGGCAGAGGGCGATAGTGAGTCAGTGCGCTTGCGCGCGCACAAAATCAAAGGAACCGGCGCGACTCTGGGTACCGTCCGTCTGGCCGCTGCAGCGGGCGCGATTGATAAGCACATCAAAGATAATCAGGTGCCTGGTGTTGCGTTGATGGAAGAGTTCAGTGCTGCGCTGACGGAAGTGAAATTCGGAGTGGAATCTCTGGAAAAACCTGACCAGCCAATCACCAAGGTTGCAGTGGATTTATCGACAGACACGATCGAAGAAATTCGCACTGCTATCGATGGTGTGGAGCAAAATCTGGCGGTCAATCTGGCCTTGGTCAAACGGCATTTGGCTCAAGTAACAACGCTTTCTATAGGAACTCCATTGGAATCGTTTGCGCAGCAATTGCAGCAGGCTTTTGATCAATTCAGGCAGGCAGATTTGCGCCAATTAATCGCACAATTTCGCGCGCAGCACGCAACGACCAAGCGCCAACAGTAAACAACATTCAACAAAAAAATCATTCAGGGGTCAGTGTTCGTGAATAACGATAATTCAAATACTCGCATTATGATTGTTGATGATTCGCCCGAGCTGATTCATATGCTGCTTGAGGATCTGCAATCAGACTTTATCGTCACCGCCGCCTTAAACGCTGAAGAAGCATTACAACTTCTCGCAGATAACCAATTGCCTGACATCGTATTGCTCGACGTCAATATGCCGGGTATGAACGGCTACGATGCTTGTGAGCAAATCAAGAGTGATCCATTGCTGGCAGATGTGGATATTGTATTTTTATCCTCTAACAATGCCATTGAGGAAGTTGCTCGGGGTTTGGCCGTAGGCGGTGTTGATTATTTAATTAAACCCTATGACCCAGGTGTGCTCAGAACTAAATTGGCGCACATCCAGCGCTTGCGCGAACAGCGTATGCAATGGCGGGCAGATGCAAAAAATGCCAATGAATTGGTCATGACGGTGATCACAGAAACGGGTGCTCTGGGGGTCGTTGTTAATTTCTTGCGCACGAGCCTCGGCCTGGATACGCCGCAAGCACTGATGGATTGCCTGCTGGATAGCTTGCGCAATTATGGGCTCAACGCCATTGCCTATTGGCGCTTGGGTGAATTACTGGAGTGCAATGCGACTGGCGAAATTTCGTCAATGTTGGAGCTGGAATTAGTGGAGCGTTTGCATGGTAGTGCACAGAGCTTACATAAACTCGGTGATCATTTAGTCATGGTGCAGCGGCATACTGTATTGCTAATTAAAAATATGCCCACCGATGAAGTCAAACGCGGGAGTATGCAAGATAATCTTCAAATCATTTTGGAGGGCGTCAATGCGAAGCTCGATTATTTTTTGGCGCAGCATTCACGCATGCAAACAAAGCAGCTACTGATTGATGATATTGCAGCAAATCTTTACGCAACACTCGATGAAATCCGCCTGCGCCAGATCGCCCACAAAGAGCAAAGTATTCAGCTAATTGGTCTTTTGGGTGTCGAGGTAGAGAAGGCGTTTTTTTCGATGGGGCTAACTGAAGCTCAGGAAACAGAAATATTGAGCGCGCTTAATCATCATTTGAATTTATTGGTGGATCAGCTCGAGGCGGGCATGCAGTTTGATGAGGATTTCACCTCGCTGGCGCTGCGGCTATCCAGCGCGGTGAAAAATGCGCTCCACTAAAACAATAACTTGATCCCCACAAACACCAGCATAATCGCTAGTGCCGGGCGCAGGTAGTGATCAGCTACACGATTGGCCAGATGGCTGCCCAAATAAATTCCCGGCAGGGACCCTATCAATAAATTGGCAAGCAGATGCCAATCCACATTGCCCAAACCGGCGTGCCCCATCCCAGCCACCAATGTGAGCGGCACTGCGTGGGCGATTTCAGTGCCGACCAGACGCACAGTTGGCAACAGCGGGTAGAGCATAAATAGGGCAACAGTCCCCAGTGCGCCCGCGCCGATAGAGGTGATGGTGACTACCGCGCCGAGCACGGTGCCAGTGGCAACGGTGGAGATCATTTGCTCGCGGCGGCTCATGCGGGTGATCCAGCTGTTGTTTTTCTGGCTGTAATCAAAAATCTTGCGCTTGAACAAAATCGCCACGGCGGTAAGGATCAAGGCGTAGCCGAGAGTCGTTCTGATAATGTTGTTGAGCGTGTCGGTATCCATACGCAGGCTGTGCAGTGCCCAAAGCGTCAGCGCGGCAGCGGGCAAGCTGCCGAGTGCCAATTCACCGGTAATCTTCCAATCGATATTCTTCTTTTTGTGATGGACATGAATACCACCGGCTTTGGTGATGGCGGCATAGAGCAGGTCTGTGCCCACCGCATTGGCCGGGCTCACGCCAAAATAGAGCAGGATCGGCGTCATCAGCGAACCGCCGCCCACACCGGTCATACCCACAATAAAACCCACTACCAGTCCAGCTACGACGTAGCCAAGTTGAAAATCCATAAAATCCCACCGCCCGGCTGATCAATATTGAACAGCTTGTTTCGCTAAAGTGTTGATAAATAAACAGGTCGCGCAGGCTAGCAGCCAGATGGCGGGATGGCTAATGCTTATTAGTTTGGTACTTATAACCGGAAGTGTTGTTATTTCAGAGAGGTAGGCCGTGGCAATAAATTCATGCAAGTCCCATTCGTCGGCTAGGCTTTAGTCAGTAAGTTAATCATTCACCCTGTTGGTAACCCCTGTATGCGTTTTTCCTGTCGCGATTGGCGAGGCTTGGTGTTATTAATTCTGATACTGGGTGTGCTGCCTGCAGCACGTGTTAACGCCCTGAACAGCACAGAGTTATTTGAATTGTCGCTCAGCGAGTTGATGGATCTACAGGTGGACACTGCCTCTAATCTGAGCAGTTCCTGGCGCTCCCAACCGGGCATTATTACCCTGTTTGATTCAGCTGACATGCGTGCGATGGGCGCTCGTACCCTGCGCGATGTATTGCTCCACATTCCTGGCGTCAGCTTGGGGATGGATACGCAAAATGCAGTCAACCTTGTTGCGCGCGGCAACTGGGCGTTCGAGGGCAAGATCCAATATTTAATTAATGATATGCCGGTGAATGATCTTATCTACGGCACCTTCCCGCTGCCGCCCAATTTTCCGGTCGCGCAATTGGAGCGCATTGAGGTATTGCGCGGGCCGGGCAGTGTTAAATACGGCAACAGCGCGCAGTTGGCGGTCATTCGAATTTATACCCGCGCCCAACAAGAAACCCAAATAACTGTTAGCACTCAAGAATCCGCCAATGTCCTCAGTGTAAATGGCGGTAGCCGTTTCGATGGCGGTGAATTCAGTGTGTCGGGCAGCTTTCAGGATGGCAATTGGGGCAAAGGCAATTGGATCGATTCCCAAGGCACGCGCGCGGATATTGCTACCAGCGATACGCGCGGTAGCAACCTTGTTGCCAATCTCGATTGGTCGGGCACTCAAGTGCGTTTATTTCATCTGCAATACGGTATGGACAATATCCAGCAGTACGGTGTTTATGCTCCTACGGCAAAAATTGATTTTCGCGAAACCAATTTTTTTATCGCGCACGATTTTGAATTGAATCAACAATGGAAATTAACGCCGCGTTTTGGTTATCGCGATGAAGCTAATTGGCGTTCATCCTCGCAAGCGCCGGATTTTGTCTACGATTACGATGTGCGCGCCCGCGCCTGGGATGCACAGCTCGATTCGATTTACCAATATGCGGAAGACGCGAGTATCAGTTTGGGGGTGTACCACCAAACGGAAATAGCGCGTGCAATTAGTGTGGATATGCCGCCGCAAGAATATTTCCCGCCGGATGGCGAATTGCAGCAACAAACACGTGCGATTTATGCAAATTGGGATTTGCGCATCAGTGATTATGACCTTTCACTCGGTGCGCGCGCTTCCCATCACGATTATTCCGGCAGTGCATTTACACCGCGCATTGGAGTGACGCGCGCAGAAAAAAATTGGCATATGAAAATGCTCTATGGCACCGCCTTTCGCGAGCCGGATTTACAAACCAGCAATCCGATTTTTCATCCAGCAACCGAAACGTTGAAAGCGGAGCAAAGTCGGGTAAGTGAAATAGAATATGGCCATACTCTCGGCAAAAAAAGTTATCTGACTCTCTCGCTGTTTGATCAAAAAATTAAAGATGCCATTATTTATTCGTACGAGCCGGGTTACACCAATAACCCGCCAATTAAAACGCGCGGTATCGATCTGCAATATTGGTTTACCGGTGATGTTGTTAGCCTGCGCGCTAACGCGAGTTATGCAAAAGCCAACGACGATGATTTGTTGCCTTACGATGTGCCCAATCATTCAGGGCAGAATATGGGTGCTGCTAACCAAATCGCCAATCTCTGGTTGGGTTGGAAAACACCGGTAGAAAATCTTGGAGTGAATCTGGATTTACGCTATGTCGGCAGCCGCTACGCACAGCAATATTCAGCTGCAGTAGATTCGATTCAAGTACAACAGCTCGCTGCAGAAAAAACCCTTAACCTGAGTTTGACTTACAGTTTTCCAGCAGTGCTCTGGACGCTGGGTGTTAGCAATCTTACTGACGCTAATGTACTTATTCCCCAACCCTATAATGATGTGAGTACGCCTTTTCCTGCAGGTGGCCGCGAATACTGGTTACGCGCAGAAATCACCTTTCAGTAAATATATTTTCAGTTACAACAAACTTTGTACATTGGTTGTTGGATGTTCTTTTTGCACATTGCTCACCGTGCTTTGCAATATCTGGTCAGCTTTGATCGGCCCCAAATATTCACACAGCGCCACATAAGCCAGGTTGATTACCTGCTGCATGGTATTGATATTGGGTGTAGTGCCAGTGAGCGGCGTCATCTGGTTTAACCAACCGTGAAAAGCCCAGCGCTCATGTGTTGGCAATGAAATTTTGGTGAGGTTTTCCAACACGTAGAGACGGATGCGCGTGGAGGCATCACCTCCGGGTGAGTCAATCAGTTGTTCCACCAGTGCCATAAACATCAGCAGTATCGGCGAGCTAGACGTTTTCGCTGCATGAAGGGTGTTGTGTTTGATTGAAGGAGGTTCGGTAGTGCGATGGTGACGGCCATCCTGCATCGATGAAAATGTGCTGACCAACGCTTGTAACATTCGCGAGCGCATATGGGCGATTTCAAGATCGTTACAGAGCTCGCGTAAAAAATGTTGCAGGGCAAACGTAGGTTGGTGGGCGTATTTTTCGTCCCACAGGATTAATGCGTTGGCGAGCGTTTTACCGTTGATAAACGGCATGAGCGCTTCTTCAACCGCTTTACGTTTTTGGCTTGGATTCACTCTGTCGCCTCGTTTCCATGACTGTGTGGTAGTGGTGGTGCAGCTTGGTTATTGATGGTTGCTGTTGTATGGCATCGGTGCTGTGCCTTTTTTCCATCGCCGCTTTTTTAAAATAAATGACGTTATTAAAAAATTATCGCTGTGAATGTAATGCGTCTGCGTTGAGTGCGCGCGTATCCTGAAATTCCGGGTAGCCCAGTTCAGCGTGTTCGGTAAAATCCAAACCGCGCTGTTCGTGTAAGGTGCTGGCGCGGATGCCGATGAGTTTGTCGATCAGGAAGTAACACGGCAGCGCAACACCGAAGCCCCAGGCAAAGGCAACCAGCACGCCTAAACCTTGAATGCTGAAACGTTCGAGACTGAATAAATCCCCCGCGAAAAAAATCCCCGCCGCGAGTGTGCCCCACGCACCACAAAAACCGTGCACGCTCACCGCATCCACCACGTCATCAATTTTAAAGCTGGCGATAAATTTGGGCGCTATGTAGGTAATGATTCCGGAAATAAAACCCGTAACTAATGCAAATTGCGGATCCATAGTGGCGCACCCGGCAGTAATTCCCACCAAACCACCGAGACTGCCATTCACTGTGCCGGTCAATAAAATGGGCTGTTTAAATAACTTGGCGGTAAGCATATAACCCAGCGCACCAGTACAAGCAGAGAGATGGGTATTGAGCGCAATTTTGCCGATGTCTAGATTGGCGGCGAGGGTTGAGCCCGCATTAAAACCGAACCAGCCAAACCACAAGATAAATCCACCCAGTGCCACCATACTTAAATTGTGTCCGGGAATAGTGCGCGACTCTCCGCTCGCCGAAAAACGTCCGAGGCGCGGCCCGAGCACGATAATTCCGGCCAGAGCAACCCAGCCGCCTATCGAATGCACAACGGTTGAACCGGCAAAATCGATAAAGCCCATTTCTTTCAACCAGCCGTTGCCACCGTGGGCGCTGCCCCAAGCCCAGCTGCCAAATACGGGGTAAATTAATCCGGCAATAATGCAGGCACCAATTAAATAAGCGTGAAAATGAATTCGCTCTGCCATGGCGCCGCTTGCGATAGTAGTGGCGGTAGCGGCAAACATCATTTGAAAAAAGATAAATGTCCAATCCCATCCAGCGAGATCACTGGGGAAAAAATGGCTCTCGCCGAACCAACCGGTGTTATTCACACCGAACATCAATCCGTAACCCAGCGCCCAAAAAATCACGCTGCATACACACACATCCATGTAATTTTTCATAATCACATTGACGGAGTTCTTTGCGCGCGCCATGCCACTCTCCACCAAAGCAAAGCCCGCTTGCATTAAAAAAACCAGTACACCGGTAATGACTACCCAGCTGCTATTCAGCGCAGTGGTCGCATCCATAATATTGGGTTCTGCTGCAATACAGTTTGCCCCCAATAAGATTGCACATACCCCAATCGCTATAGACCAAAGCCGCGTAGCCGAAAAAATGAATCGCATAGCCAGTACCCGCAATGAGAATAAACATGGTTTTGCAACTCATGTGCCATCGCGGGGGGAAGTATGTCGTGGTAACGGAATCCGCGCGTTTTAGTCTGAGAGAAATAATCTGGCCGCACTGATATTGTGCGCAGGCGAATTAGTGGAGCGAAAACGTGCACGAAAAAGTGATTTTTTGGGCGTCACTTAATTGAGTCATATGATTTGGTTTTAAGTGGGTGCGATGCTGATAAATAAAGTGGTTGTGTGTTAGCAACCACTAAAAAATTGCTATACCAATCATGCGCAGATTGGGTGGGTAGCCCAAACAGAGTGCAACCTCAAAAAATTGCACTCTATTGGATGGCAAATGCAGGTTAATTAGTGAGTGGTTGGATTGCAGATTTTGCCGACCAAGTGTTTATCTCGCTCCAGCAGTTCAGTGAGATTGTCTGTCTCGATTGCGCCATCAATTAAAATGTCTTCAACGGCTTTCTCTTGTGTACGTAAAATGCCAATCTGGGTAAACATCAAGGCGTCTTTTGCCGGTAAATTTTTAAACTGGTTTTTGCCCATGTGTTTGCCATTGACCCACACTTCTGCCGAACCCAGTTGCGGATCAGTTGACCAATGGATATGTAATGCAACGCGATGCCACTGCCCCGGCGCGGCGCCTTCCGGTAGTTTCCACAGCACCTCTTTTGCGGCAGTTTCCTGAAAACTTAACTCGCTGCCCGCAATATTAAAACGCAGCATTTGTTGCCAGCTTTTATCCGATTCCCAATAACCCAATTCGTGTTTGTGCTCGCTGAGTTTTTTCGGTAGATAAAAACTGAATGCGAAAAAAGTATCCTTGCCTTCGAGAGTATTTCCCGCCGCACGGCGATGATGAAATTCGCTGCGGTTCAAAAACTTATTGCCTTTCCATAAAAAAGAATCGTCTCCAGTCAAACGCACTTTGCCCGCGTATTTCCCATCGAACACGCAGTCGCTGGTGACAGACAATCCTGCGGGATTAATAGGTGTATCCCATTGGGAAATGTCACCGGTTTCAAAATCGCCCTGCCAGAGGATACTGGCGCTGGAAAAATGGGAAATACTGAATAATGCAATTGCACTGCAAATAGATGAGAGTGATTTTTTCATACGGCAGATCCTTGGAATTATTGTTGTTCACTAATGCGGTAGTCAGGGATTTTATGCGAGCGGATAAAACAAAACGCCGATACTGGTGGGCAGTATCGGCGTTTTGTTATCTGCTGTCGATTGGGTGGTAATTACACCGGCTGCGAAATCACCCCGTTGCAAATCGGGGTAAAGGCCGTGAGTTTATCGAGCGTGGCGGCGTTACCGAGACTATTGCCAGGGAAGACGCTGCCAAACTGGTTCTGTGCACCGTGGAGCGCCATGTAATTAAGCACGACGGTTTCCACCAGCGAGTTGACGTTGTTGGCGGCAACGACACCTGAGCCGGTTTCCACATCGCCGCTCGCGCGCATATGTCCGATCTGTTGGTGCACACGCTGGGCATCACTTATGGTATTCGGGTCACTGCTGGTGCCGCCCATCAACACGGCGCGGCGCGCGGGGTTGTAGACGAGGAAGAAGGCAGCGCCGGTCTGTTGGTCGTCGCCGGTCCAGACGCCTTTGCCGCCGCCCGCCATGGAATCATCGATCATGCCGTTGCTGAATACCGAGCCGTCGCTGAATACATAAATCATCACCGGCATACCTTTGCGTGCGGCGTATTCGATGCAGGCGCCAATGCAGCGACCCGCTCGCAGGTCGCGCATTTCGCCGGTGGAA
>NZ_JBRFPI010000036.1:0-9727 GCF_053579595.1 Cellvibrio sp. | reverse complement strand
GCCGGTGTGGTAGTCGTAACCGCCCATGGTGATGGTGCCCGCGCCTGCATAACCGTTGATTACCAGCTTGGCGACTGAGGCGGTTTTGCGGAATTCGCCATCGCCATCAAATTCGTTCTGGGTGAACACTCCTGCTGCACCGACCAGATCGGCATCCGCAACGGGATCAATCGCGGATGGGTTGCCGAAACGGTCGGCGAGGTCAGCGCTTTTCACGTAGCCGCAGCGCACCATATCTTTAATCACTGCGTCGTTGGTGGTGCCGGTGTTGACCTTGCCGAGTTTTTTATCGCTGATGCGGTAGATGGATTCCATCACCGCCACAGTGTCTTGCTGGTCGAGCAAGCTGACCAGATCGCCCACATCGACCAAGCCGGTCACATCGTTCGGGTTGTCTACTTTGGTGGGGCGCACTTCGGGGTTGATCATCATCGCCGGTGCCATGGAGTTGCCGCCGGAATCACTTGCACGCGAACCGATCAAGGCCAGCAGCGAACCGTTTGCACCTGCGCGGTTAATGCCGTACATGGGGTTGTGCGGGTTGTTGCCGGTATCATTCTCCGAGCGTGCAGGAATAACCGCGCCGTTAGTTAATGCGCGGTTGCCCACGGCGACTTTTTCCAGAATGCCGCGCAGCATCGCGCTAGTTGAATGGAAGGAGAGACCGAGCTCATTGTTGATCAGCGGATTAGCGGCTGTGGAGGCGGCCGGGCTCATCGCCAGTGGCAGGCCCTGTTTGCTGTAGCCGCCCGCGCTGAGAAAATCCAGTTGGCCGCCGCGTTGGCCGATCAATACATTGGAGCCGGCGATATTAGCGCCTCCCGCGAGATCAAAACAGATAAACGGAATCTTGCCTGCGCCCTGTGCCGCAATACCGCAAGCGCTGCGCATGGCAATCAGGTCCGCTGAGAGCGCCGCCTCAGCTTCCCGAGGGTTGGCGAATAAACTGAAAATCGAGCCGCCCAATACCGTTGCCGTGCCGGCACGGAAACCTTGGGAGACCAGCTCGCGCCGGGTGACCGGGCGGCTGTGGTTGTTGAGCAGGAGCGGTGCGTCCGGGTGCAGGGTAGTTTTTTTGCTGGTCATGGTGTCTGCTCCGGTAGTTACTGCAACAGCATCACTGCACTGCCCATAGCGGCGGCGCAGGTAGCTTTGACGGTGGTAGCTGTGCGGTTGCTGGAACAAGAGTTATTTCCCGCACAACTGGTCATACGGTCGATTAGTTGGTTCAGCTCAGCACGGATCTCCGTAGGGTTGGCCTGATTGCTGAGCGCTCCGCCTGAGGCGATATCGCTTGCCAGCAGGTTTTTCAACAGCGGGTCGATAATCTGACTGCGGCCTGTGGCATCAAATGCAGTACCAGCGCCAGCGCCAAAATTAAAACCGCTGAAGTAGCTGGCGCGCAGGTTGGTATCGTTTACCAAGGCGTTGCAGTAGGCCACGGCGAGTTGGGTCACCCCCATTTGCTGCGCGGCCAAAAACCCTTCGATATTGGTCAGGGTCGGCAATTGCTGTTCGACTTTGGTGTAGGTCGTATTCACTGCGGCGGTGGTTTTGCTTACGCCGGTCATCGCGGACAGGGTGGCATTGATCTCGGCAAAATTGCGCAGGCCGATATGCGCCTGGCCGGGGATATCTGCCGGTGTTGCAGGCGGCGGCACCACAACCTCGGCGCGGCTGTATGTGTTGCTGCCGATCTGGTCGAAAGTGAGGAAAAACTGGTCCTGATCCGGCCCCTGTTTCATCTCGACAATCGTACCGAGTGTCGACAGGGTTTGGCGGCCTTCAACCATCTGTGCAGCGCTGATTTTGGTATCCAAATTGGCAAATACCTGACCGACCGGCGCTTCTGTGCCGTTAACGCCGATGCGCAGGCCTTTCAAATCCACTTCGCCAGTTATTTTTTGGTCGCCCAGATTGGTGAAGAAAGGCGAGCTGAACAGATAGGCATAATCGTCAAACTGCTGCACATCAAACACGATAAAACTCAGCGGCGTGCCGACTAATTCCGAGACGTTAAACAGCAGCAGATATTTTGCACCTACGCCCACATCAAAGTTGGTTTTGATATCGCCTGCGCTCATGGCGCGTTTGTGAATGGCGAGGAAGCGAATGCTGCCCGCCCAGGGGCGGTTGTTGGACACATCATTACCAATCGCGAGTGCAAAGCTACTGTCCCAATCTTTTAATACCGCGCCCGCATCGGGATCAGTATCGCCAGTAAATTCGCCGTTCACATAAATGCGGCGGCCGCGGATTGGGTCAAAGGTAACCACTACATGTTGCAAGCTGGCTTGCAGAATTTCTTTGTTGGCCGCTGTGGCTAATTCATCCAGGCCATTTTCATCGCTCATGGAGGTGCGGTTCATAAAACTGTAGTTGTACTCATACTGGCCGAGGGTGAAATTACGGGTAGTGTTGCTGCCCGAGTAGGTGACTATACGTGCGGGGTTATTGTCATTGTCGCCCTGCACCACATTGTCGGGAATCACCCAGGCTTCAATGGAATATTCGCCCGCCGCACGCAGCAAATCGTAGAACTTGCGGCTGTCGCCAGTAGAGGCTTGCGCCTTGCCGGTATCTTTGAATTTCAAGCCCCAGGCACTGCTCCAGCCCACATTGCCTATCAAATTGAGGTTGGCGACTGGGTCCACCCCGGCGGTGTCATAGGCGATGCTGCCTTTGCCGGTTTTAAATTCGTATTTGGCGATGATATCGGTATCGATACGGCCGCCGCTGGTGACCACAAAGGCATCGCTCAATCCGACTGCTTTACTGATTACGAGGTCTGGATCGACCGTGATCGGAACTATGGTGTCAGCAAAGGCAGTGATCGCTGCTTGCATTTCGGCGGCATCCTGACTGCAGTTGCTCCAGCAGTTGTGGCCATCGAATGACAGGCGTTGCACAAAACGCGAGGCAGCGGGGTTGTCCAGGCGCATGCGGGTTTTGGCGGCCTCGTAAGCGGCCTCGACCCGGCTGCTGGCGAAATAAGGTTGCTGGCGAGTGATCGCGCTTTCGCTATGGCACTGTGAGCAGTATTCGGTCAGCACCGGATACACAGTCGTTGAGAAGGCTGCGGGGCTATCGGGGAATACCTTACTGCTGCTCAGGTCTTTTTCGGCGGGTGGAGTAAGCACCACGCTGTTGGCGGTGGTGCCGGTATTGCCGGCCCAAGCGGTGATCCAGGTGGTCATGATATCGCCACAGGCAACTGGATCGGCGAGCCAGCAGTTATGCCCAGCCGCAACCTTGGTGACCAGGCGCGACTGCGCCGGGTTGCCGAGACTGACTAAACCATTATCGATTACGGCGGCGTAAGCGAGGTTGATGTCGTCGCCACGGGCAAATTCCGGTGCTTGTTTACCTTGTGTGTGACAGCCGCCGCAGCGGCTTTCACGAGCGATATTAATCCACAGATTGTTCTGGAATTTGGTGATGTCGGCGGTAGAAGCAGGGTTGCTGCCTTTATAGCTGAAATCATCGCCGCCACCATTTCCGGTGTTGTTGTCGGGTTTGGGTTCGGTTTTGGCGCCTGAGCCTGAGCCACAGCCAACTAATGTGGCCAGTAAAGCGATAAGCAATAAGCTGGTGCGTAACTGCAAAATGGAGCTTAACTGAATGCTATTCACGGTCATCTCCCCTATTGGCCTTTGCAGTAGTTGGCGGTGTCGATAAACACCTGCTTCAACTGGTAGTTATTGGCGGCAAAGTTCTGGGTAAATTCCTCGACCTTGGCTCTATCGGTGGCATCGCCTGGTTTGCGCAGGCACACGTTTTGGAACACTTTTTCTACCTGGCAACTGGCGAAAGCCTTGGAGTGTGCCAGCTCCATATTCATGCTTTTAGCGCCGCTGCCCATGCCGGTCAGCGCGGGTGAATTCCACGCCCAGCCGAGGTGACTATTCTGGCCTTTGCGCCAGTAGTTTTGCCAATCATCGTTGGTGGTCACATAACCGGGTTTAAAGGTGGAGCTGTTGATTCGGTATTTCTTTTCAACGCGGCTGTTGGTGTCCGGGTCGATAACCCCCTCGGTGTTGTAGTGGATTGCGCCATTCACGCCTTCCGGATCGGCAGCGATATCGAATTCGTAATCGTAATAGGCGTAGGCTTTGGCCATAGGGTCCATGCCGTTGTGGCAACCGATGCAGTTGTTGAGGAACACACGGCTATCGCCGCCGGGGCTGCGGCTTACATCCTGGCGGATAAAGTCCGGCACCAGTGAGGTGTCGTGCACTTGCTCGAGGTCGCGGCAAAGATGGTTGACCAAGGTAAAACGGAACATGGCGCGATTGGTGCCTGCGATAAAAAAGGCTTTGGCGGCAGCGCGGCTGGTGATAATGCCGGAGGTAGCCGAGGCAGGGAGCCCGTTTACTGTCGATTGGGTACGGCGCACCAGCGTGTCTTTCAAGCTGATGCCCTGATTTTCCAGCGCTTGGTAGTGGTCGTTGTTGCTATTGGAGTAGGCAGGTAGACCATTGGCGTTGCTGGTGTAAATCACATCATCGTAAAGTGCAGTGCGGAAGTCAGCATCGTCGCGCACCAGACCGATAACTGTGGCAGTGTAATCATTGAGCGGGGCGAACACCGTCTGGTCGCGGTTGGTCCAGGGTGTCGCCATATTTTTCAGGGTGACGCTGTAAAAGGACTCGTTACTCATGGCGATTTTTACCGCTTCAGCAACTTGGCCTGCATCTATCTGTGCCGCCATTTGCAGCAGCACTGCTTCCGAAGGCGGCACTCCGGCAACGCGGTTGTGGATTTGTACGGCCTGTTCGCGCGAGCCCGCCTGAGCGAGGGAGGCGCTGATAGTGAAAACGAGAAGGCCTGTTGCGAACCGTGCCATAAGGCTCGATAACAAAGGACTTCCCTTGGACGACCCGGTGTGGGGCGGCAGGTAAAATAGGTTGTTCACGGTTGCTCCCAAAGAGTTCTGGTTGCCTGGCTGATTTACCAACAGGGCAATCTTTTTAGGTAGAGAAGAATCAGATTATAGTCAGCGCTTGGGATGAAACATGTGCCTAATTAGAGTAAGCCTTTGCCTACTTAATCACAGATCTACAAGACAGGCGCTTAGATCAACCTATATCGGTGCGGTGGCGCGCAGACGAGGGGTGGTATCAGTCGCACTTACCAATGGATTTCACCGTCTTTCGTGATTAAATCGAGAGAATGGCGCACAGGTTTGCCTGACAATTATCTGCACCGGCGCTGTTGGCTATCTTTATTGGCAAGAGCGACTATAACTTTCCCCATCAACCTCATCCGGTGCAGCCGGCTGACCTCGTCCCAAAAGGGGTATAAGCCAGTGCGATATAAGGCAAATGTTATGAATCTCTGCGAGTCTCTTCTTCGCCAGCGCTTTTTATTGGCTGCCAGTTTGTTGGTGCTGTTACCGGGATTGAGTTCCTGCGGCGGTGGTAGCGGTGGCGGGAGCAATGGCGGCGGGCAACAGCCTGATCCGGTGGTGGTGGATTTACCTATCGCCTACATAGAGCGCCCGATTCCGCTGGATGAGGACGGCGAGCCGGTGTTTCCCGATGTGTTTGAGCCGGCGGCATTTAATCCTGGGGCCAAACTCTTTATTAAAGCGCGCGCTACTGCCCAAGCGGCGGCGGTGGATATCAGCTCCGCCGCTTTCCCACTGGAAGATTTTCCGGTTGAAGATTTCCCCGACGGGCCGCTTTACGATGTTAAAGATATTTCTGTACATCCGGATGGACAAAAGTTGATTTTTGCCATGCGTGCGCCGGAGATTGAAGGGGCTGATGAAGAGGATCAGCCCAGTTGGAATATCTGGGAATACCAGTTGGAGAGTAAGGTTCTGGGGGGGATTATCAGCGCCGATATAGTGGCTGAAGCTGGGCAAGATATTTCTCCTCGCTATCTCACCGATGGTCGCATTCTCTTTGCGTCCACGCGCCAGACGCGCAGTAAAGCGATTTTGTTGGATGACGGCAAACCCCAGTACATCGCCGGTATTGATAGCGACCGTAATGAACCTGCTTACGTACTGCACACCATGAAGGATGATGGCACTGATATCCAACAAATCACCTATAACCAGAGCCACGATATACAGCCGGGCTTGTTGCCTGATGGTCGTGTGTTTTATATGCGTTGGGACAGGCTAGGGAATAACAATCTCAGCTTCTATACCGTCAATCCCGATGGCACCAATAGCCAGATTTATTACGGCCACAATAGCCTGAATGAAAATCCGGACGACGATACCCAGACTACGCCGCGTTTATTTAACCTCAACACCATGCCTGATGGTCGAATCGCCGCGATCCTTAAGCCCAGCGGCGCCTTGCTTGGCGGCGATATGGTGGTGATTGACGGCGCCGGTTTTAGTGAAAACAACCGGCCAGTGCCTGGCGCGACGGGAATAAGTGCGGCCGGGCAGGAACGTATCTCTATATTGCCGGTGAATATCCGTGAGGGCGAGGGTGAAATCTCGGCGCATGGACGTTTTGCCTCGCTCTATCCTTTGTACGACGGCACTAACCGTCTGCTAGTGAGTTGGAGTCAATGCAGATTGCAAGAGCCGGTGATCGAGCGCTTATTGCCCTGTACCGAGGCGAATCTCGCTATCCCCGACATTGCAGAGGCTGAGCCTTTTTACGGTATTTGGATTTACAACATTGCCCAACAAACTCAGCAACCAGTAGTTCTGGCCAAAGCCGGCGTGATGTATACCGATGCAGTCTCGCTCGAAAAAATTACTCCACCGACCTATTTTCGCTCTGAGGTGGACACCCAATTAGCGCAGGAGGCAGTGGGGGTGCTGCATATCCGCAGTGTTTATGACGTCGATGGGGTTTTCGGCCGCTACGGTTTTAATAACGCCCCCGCGAACCTTGCCGCTATGGCAGCAGCGCCGGCTTCCCAGCGGCCAGCACGCTTTTTGCGCCTTATCAAAGCGGTTTCCATGCCCGACAACGATACACTCGATTTTGAAGGTACTGCCTTTGGTGTGAGTGGCGGGGTGATGCGTGAGATTCTCGGCTACGCGCCCATCGAACCGGATGGCTCGGTAAAAGTGAAAGTGCCAGCGGATGTCGCTTTTACTATCGAAGTCCTCGACGCCAATGGTCGTCGCATCAGCCCTTTGCACAATAACTGGTTACAACTGCGCCCCGGTGAAGTGCGCGAATGCAACGGCTGCCACAACAACCAGAATGATGTGGCTCATGGTCGTGCCGGTGCGGAAGCTGTGGCGCTCAATCAGGGGGCGGCAACTAGCGGCATACAGTTTCTCAATACCATCCGCTTTGACGCTTTAGGTACACCGATTACACCCAGCATGGGCGAGACTATGGCGGAATTTGCCACCCGGTCCACCTTCTGTGAAACCCCTGGCAATCCTGCAAGCTGTGCCCCTGTTGCCCAGCGCCAGCCGAGTGTGGATATCGTCTTCAATGATGAGTGGACGGACACGGCTGTGCGCGCTAAAGACGCCAGTTTTGAGTATCGTTACAGCGCGCTCGCTGAAGATCCCGCGCAAATTCATGCTCCCACAGCTGAAGCTTGCGTTGATCCGGATGGCTGGAGCAGTCTGTGCCGCATCATCATCAATTACGAAACCCATATCCAACCGCTATGGGAGCGCAGTCGTATAATTGACACTGTAGAGCGCCAGTGTATTGGTTGTCATAGTCGCAATACTACCGATGCCAATGGCAACTCGCTTGTGCAGGTTCCGGCAGGTCAGCTAGAGTTGACCAATCAGCCGTCGGATATAAACAATGATCATATGACTGCCTATCGCGAACTGCTCAGTGCGGATTTACGCCAAATTCTCACCGATGATATGGCGGGTCTCACTGACAATATTCCGGTATGCGAATTTGTCGTGGATGAAGATGCGATTCCCGAATGTGCGGTCACATTGGATCTCGATGGCAACCCCACCTGTGAAGGTGTAGTGGATTGTCCTTTTGTGCAGCAGGAGGTCACCGATGAGCTGGGCGTAGTGGAATTGGTGTTGGTGTTGGATGCCGACGGCAATCCAATTCCCCTTACCCGCCAGATTGGTGTGTCGCCCTCCATGTCCACCGGTGGCGCCCGTGCCAGCGCCAGATTTTTTAATCGCTTTGCCAATTTTGATGCGGCAACGGATACTGTCGATCATCGCGGCTGGCTCAATAACAGCGAGCTGAAATTATTATCGGAATGGCTGGATATTCGCGCGGCTTATTACAACAATCCTTTTGACTCGGTAGATTGATTTTCAATGACGATTTTCGGCGCATCACAACAACAAAAACACTCGCGCATCTCTTCGTTGATCGGGCGTCTGTTCGCGAGTTGTTTACTGCTGGCGGGGCAACCGGTTCTGGCGCAGGGTTGGTTCAGTAATTGGTTTGTTGCGCAAGAGCCACTCCAGGTCAGCGTTGATGAAGCATTTATCAATGTCTACTCCGGCCCGGGGCGCGGCTATCCGATTTTCCATGTAGTCGAGCGCGAAGAAATTATCACGCTGTTAAAAAGCCGCACTGAATGGATCAAAATTAAAACCAGGCGTGGAATTGTCGGCTGGATCAAGCGCGACGATATGGAGTTCACCCTCGCGCTTGATGGCAGCAAACCAGAATTTCCTGATAGCAAACAAGCTGATTATTTGGTTGATCGGTTTGAAATGGGGGCGGCTTATGGCGATTTTGCCGGTGCCGATAGCCTGACCATGAATATAGGGTATCGCTTCACCAAAAATTTATCTGCGGAGTTGCGCTACGCCGAAAATACCGGGCAGTTTTCTGACAGCCAAATTATTGCCGGCGGTATTTTATTCCAGCCATTTCCAGAGCTGCGCGCATCACCTTTTTTAAGTATCGGTGGTGGCACTATCAACACCTATCCCAGTTCAACACTGGTGCAAACTGAAGATCGTGAAGACAATTTATTGCAGGCCAGTTTGGGCACATACGTCCATATTACTGGCCGTTTTTTTCTGCGGGTGGAATACACCAATCACTACATAATCACCAGCCGCAATACCAATGACGAGGTTAATGAATGGAAAGTTGGATTCAACGTCTTTTTCTAAGCGCACTGCTACTGGGTTTAACTGGTATTAACAGCAGTGCTTACGCGCAGGATGACGGCTCCAGTGATGACGATGAGTTGGAGCAAATCATTACTCCCGATATCAAGCGCCGCACAATAAAAGAAGATGATCTGGACAGTGAAAACTTTGAAATGGGCATCTTTTATGGACTGCTTAGTATTGAAGATTTCGGTACCAACGATGTAGTGGGAATTACATTTGCCTACCACATCACGGAGGACTTTTTTGTTGAAGCGGCTTACGGTATGAGCAAAACCGAAAAAACCAGCTATGAGTTATTGAGTGGCGGTGTGGAGTTGCTTACCGATGATGAGCGCGATTTGAGTTATTACAATATTTCACTCGGCTACAATTTTTTGCACGGACAGGTTTTTATTTCTGACAAGTGGACCTTCAATAATCATTTTTACATAGTTGCCGGTGCAGGCAATACCGATTTTGCTGCGAAGGATTATTTCACTACCAATTTCGGTGCCGGCCTGCGTTTTTATACTACCGATTGGTTGGCGCTGGATTTAAGTATGCGCGGCCACAGCTTTAAACATGAATTGTTTGGTGAAAGTAAAACCATTACCAATCTCGAATCGCGTTTGGGATTGTCGTTATTTTTCTAGCGTTAATTGTTGGAGTTAGTGATATGTCACTGCAAAAATT
>NZ_JBRFPI010000035.1:0-18712 GCF_053579595.1 Cellvibrio sp. | reverse complement strand
GGTTGGGGCTGGGAAAATAATAAAAGTTGTATCAGTAATACCACCTGTAACAGCCAGCCGACGAATCAGGGCGGCCTCGTGTGTAACACTGCCAGCTCAGCAAGAAGCTCATCCAGTGCGATCAGTTCATCTCGCTCCAGCAGTTCATCAAGCGTGATGAGTTCGTCCAGTATCCTCAGCTCATCAAGTTCAAGCCGTGTTTCCAGCTCGAGCAGTTCACGCGCGGCAGAAACATTTGTCTATGCCATCAACGCAGGAAATTCATCGGCGGCAACTTTAAATGGTGTCGTGTATCAGCCCGATCGCTTTGCTTCCGGCGGGACAACACAAACAGTCACGGATGGAATTGCGGGGGTAACGGAAGATGCACTTTATCAATCCGAACGTTACGGCACCTACACTTATGAAATTCCGGTAAGCAACGCAACCTATAATGTTGTGCTGCATTTCGCCGAGCTGTATCACAACGGTGCAGGTGCGCGCGCATTTAATGTCAGCGTTGAAGGGCAAGCTGTACTTTCCGATTTTGATTTATTCGGTTTGGTTGGCCGTAACACTGCTTATGATCAACGCGTTAATAATATCGCCGTGACCGATGGCAAGCTGACAATCAACCTGACAACAATTGTCGATAATGCCACCATCAGCGGATTTGCGATTTATTCAACCGATGGCGGAACCTTCACCGGTTCAACCGAACCCGAATGCACTACCGCAGATCGCCAGATACCCACTGCGATCGACTACAACAGAGCGGTAACGCGGCAAGAACAAAAGAATCCTCCATCGGGTGCTTTTGGTTATGCCATCGAACATGCAACGCAAACCTTATCGAATCACACGATTTATCGCCCGGACTTGAGTCGCGCGAACAATATTCCGATTGTGGTATGGGGTAACGGCGCCTGCTCGAATGTCGGTACCGAACAAGCCGATTTCCTGTTGCAAATTGCTTCAAACGGTTATCTGGTTATCGCCAATGGCGGACCTTTTGGTTCAGGCTCCAACGACCAACATGAAACAGAACTTGTTAAGGCAATTGATTGGGCGGTAAAAGAAAACAGCCGCAAGTGCAGCCAGTATTACGGCAAATTAAATGTCGATAAAATTGCGACTATGGGTTGGTCCTGTGGTGGTGGCATGGCGCACTTCGCCGCCGTAGACCCGCGCGTGGATACAGCAGTCGCATTGAACAGCGGCCTCGGTATTTACGGCGATAGATTCAGTTACTACCCGCGCTTCCACTCACCCATCGCCATTTTTAACGGCGACTCACGCGATGTTGCTTACAATCCAGGATTACAGGAATACAGCGAAGTGAACAATGTCCCTGTGTATCATGCCAATTATCCGCAAGGCCATGGCGATGCCTATTTTCAGGATAACGGTGGCGAATTCGGGATAGTGGCAGTCGGTTGGTTAAATTGGATGTTAAAAGATGACCTGACGGGTTCAGGTAAAGGCATGTTCATCGGGACTAACTGCCGCTTGTGTCGCTCGCCTTGGGTGAGCAAATACAAAGGGTTTTAATCCGGAACATCACACCCACTAACAACGCCCCGCAGCCAAGCTGCGGGGCGTTTTTGCAACTATATGCCCCGTGTTAAACCTGCCCGGTTCACAAACTCATACAACAAAAATAACCCTGCGCCAGACTTGTATTGCCCCCCGCTTATCGCATAAGGTCACCCCTTCCAAAATCCCGCATTACTGCCTGATTCGCCCCGGCTTATTAAGAGGCACATAACGCTTTCATAATAAAAAGGAAATTCTCACCATGAATGAAGACCCAAAGATCGAAAAATTCCAGGAGGAAGTTTTCCCGCAGGAGCTGGTAGAAGTGGCAAAACGGCGGGCTAATTGCGCTGAAAGCCAGAGTGCAGACTCCCTGAAAAATACCTTTACTACCGATAATGACCTGGTTGGACTTGCTTGCTCGGGCGGCGGTATTCGCTCTGCATCATTTTGTTTGGGCGTGATCCAACATCTCATCAGTCACAAGCTTTTTTCCAAAATCGATTATCTGTCCACGGTGTCCGGCGGTGGTTACATTGGCAGTTGTGTCAGTGCGCTGGCCAAAGATAATTCAGACAATCTACATCTGTTAACCGATAAAAATGGACGCAATGAACCCGATGCATTGAACCATATCCGCAATTACAGCGAATATTTGCGCGCGGGTGGATTTATGAATGGTCTTAGAACACCCGTTTTATTTGTGGAAGGGGTACTGCGCAGCGTATTGACCTTTTTTCCACTCGTTATTCTGGCGGTATTTGCCACCGAATTATTTTTGGAAATGATTGGCCACTTCAGTGCAGAAATTCAATTTTTCTTTCCGCTGCTGCTGGGAATATTACCGCTGATTGGCGGTTTTATACTTCGCCCTTTGTATAAAGATAAATTGAGCTGGTGCGGGCGCGACCGCGCCGATGGCCGCCTGGTAATCTACACCGTCGTCGCACTCACTGCGATTTTAACAATCCCGCTGCTGCATTTCCTGCGCAATATTGTTGGCTACAACGCCACCACTTTATTGATCGATATTAATCACTTTGTAAAAACCCAAGCCAATGGCATCGCCATCACCGGAGTTGTGCTACTACTGGCATTTGTGGTGGGCTATATAAAACTACGCGCGAAATTTATTCTTATCCTCAGCAGTTTGCTGGCGCCGGTATTGCTGGTATTGATCTATCTTTTCTTTTGCATTCAAGCAGTCAATTCGCCCTTCAGTTATCACCAGGGCGATAAATTGAGCGATAAGGTAGGCTTGACCCACGCAGGCAATGCGTCGAGAGTTCTCGACTACTATGAACAAAACATCGCCTACCAACCCTATGTGTTTGATGCAGCCGTTGCGGCGCAATTGCAAACGCTGTTATTGCCAATCCTCGACAGTAAATATATCGATACCCAAGGCTGCGCCGTGACGGCTTACGGCAATAGCACTATTCATTTCGAATGCCCACCCACCCACTGGGCCCATGTTTTTACCACCGAAATACAAGCGGAAATCGACGTGGTCATTGCCGATGAATTAAGCCTGGGCTTTATGCTGCGCCAAATGGGATGGGAGAAATTGGCCAATGCTTTACACCTGCCCGCCAACAAAACCATGCTGCGTGTTAATCAATTGCAATTGTCGCGCGGGCATGCCGAATGGTGGATTTATCTGATGGGGCTGGCCGTGTGGCTGTACAACTTTATCTGCATCAGCATTAACCGTTTTTCATTGCATCCATTCTATCGCGATAGATTGAGCCGTACTTTTTTAATTAGCCCAAAAGATCAAAAGCTTGTACACGTTGATCAATTAAAAATGAGCGAGTTGAACGGCACCAACAGTAGCGCGCCCTATCACATCATTAATACCACATTAAATTTACAGGGCAGCTCCAACCCACAATTGCGCTCTCGGCGGTCAATCCCTTTTATTTTGACCAAGCATTATTGCGGCAGCGATTTTACAGGTTACTGCCCCACTACTGCATTGGAGACAGCAGACAAACACTTTAACCTGGGCACCGCTGTGGCTATTTCAGCAGCGGCGGTTTCACCCAACATGGGTGTGGGCACTATAAATCCACTGCGCTTTTTACTAACCCTGTTAAACCTGCGTTTGAATTATTGGTTACCTAATCCAGGGAAATTCAACCAAAAAGGTAAAAAATATAATTTCCGTTTCCGCCCACCCGGATTGCCCTATTTGATACGGGAAGCGTTTGGATTTGCGAGCGAGCGCACCGCTTATATCAATTGTTCCGACGGTGGGCATTTAGAAAATTTAGGGGTTTACGAATTGCTCAAGCGGCAGTGCAAAACGATTATTTGTATTGATGCTGAAGCAGATCCCACATTAGCTTTCGCTGGCCTCATTACGTTGCAGCGTTACGCCGCAATTGATTTCGGGATCAATATTAAATTGGACGTGTCCGCCATACGTCCAGCAGATCGCATCTCCGCCAGCAATTTTGCTGAAGGTATTATTGAATACAGCAACGGCGAGATTGGGCGCTTGCTGTATTTGAAGCTGGCATTTACCGGGCGCGAGCCGGAATATTTACATTATTATCGCAGTGCGAATCCCTTGTACCCACATGAATCCACCAGCGATCAATATTTTGAAGAAACCCAATTTGAGGTTTATCGAGCGCTAGGGAGTTTTGTCGCCCATTCAGCGGCGGATAATATAAAAGAGTTGTTGCGCTAAATAATCAGCGCGTTATGTAGTTGATATCCATCACAGGAGATAACTGTGGATCATTGTGTTCAACCCGGCCTGCTGCCAATCGAAGAGGCACTCGCACGTATTTGTAATCAATTAAATCCCGTGCGGGAAACGGAAACGATTGGTTTGCACGCTGCATTGGATCGCGTGCTGGCTGCACCTATTGCGGCACCGATCAATGTCCCTGCTGGCGATAATTCTGCGATGGACGGCTATGCCCTGCGCGCGCAGGATTGCACTGCAGCACTGAATGTTATCGGCCAGTCGCTCGCTGGCCACCCATTTACCGGCGCGCTCGACAGTAATCAGGCGGTGCGCATTATGACCGGGGCGTTAGTGCCCGTCGGTGCCGATACAGTGGTGATGCAGGAGAATGTGCAGCGCGCTGGCGATCTCATCACACTCACACAAATGCCTGAGGCAGGCGAGAATATTCGGCGTGCAGGTGAGGACATTAAATCAGGTAGCGAAGTGTTAGCGGCAGGGCAGCGTTTATCTGCACTGGATATTGGCTTGCTCGCATCGCTCGGAATAGCGCAAGTGACGGTGGTGCGCCGCCTGCGTGTGGCAATTCTCACCACCGGCGATGAATTGTTGCCCGCGGGCGCGGCACCCGAGCAAGGGAAAATTTATGATAGCAATCGCCCCCTGCTCGGTGCGCTCTTAACACGCATGCCAATTGATCTAATCGATTTGGGAATAGTTGCTGACGATCTACCCGCTCTGCGCAACGCATTTACTACCGCCATGCAGTGGGCCGATGTGGTGATTTCTACCGGCGGTGTTTCGGTGGGCGATGCGGACTACACCAAAGACGTACTGGCAGAATTAGGTGAAATTGATTTTTGGAAAATTGCGATGAAACCGGGCAAGCCTTTTGCGTTTGGCCGTTTGGGGCAAGGTTGGTTTTTTGGTTTGCCGGGCAATCCGGTTTCTACTGCAGTGACTTATCACCAATTGGTCGTACCTGGCTTGCGCCATCTGGCCGGCGAGACAATCTCACCTCCGCAAATGCTCAGCGCTGTTGCCGGCCATGCATTAAAAAAACAACCGGGACGCACTGATTTCCAACGTGGAATCCTTACCAATAACAACGGCGTTACCACGGTGATTAGTGCCGGCTTGCAAAGTTCCGGCGTATTGAGCGCAATGGCCCAAGCCAATTGCTATATCCGCCTTGACGCGGAGCGTGGATCAGTAGCGGAAGGGGAGATTGTTAACGTCATCCCATTTGACAGGTTTATTCGCTAGGAAAACATCCCTGATTGTTTAAATCGTTCTACGGAGTTTTATTTTTAAATAAGCGCAGCAAGGTAAAAGCATTTACCAAAAGACCTGGGTAGCGCACCGATAATTGCCGCACGGCAAGTTCAGTTAATAATTTCAAACCCGTGCGGCCAGAAAGAAAACGCATAGTGGCGCTGCGCGGAAACTGCTGTTCAGCAGCGGCAG
Organism: Cellvibrio sp.; assembly: GCF_053579595.1. Lineage (NCBI taxonomy): Bacteria > Pseudomonadati > Pseudomonadota > Gammaproteobacteria > Cellvibrionales > Cellvibrionaceae > Cellvibrio > Cellvibrio sp. Next base: position 13,029 of record NZ_JBRFPI010000035.1, on the reverse strand, counting down.
ATTCACACAACTGCTCAATAATTTGTTGCCTTTGGATACGTAATTGTTGCTGCAATAAACAGCGTCTTGCGCTTAGGCTGGGCTCAACAGGTAAACTCATAACTGGCTCCGTATTAGCGCCAAATCGGCGGCAACTTCCTCGCGTGTAGCAGCAAAAGTCGCTGAACCACGTGCAGCAAGGCAAGTAAAACGATAAGCGCATACACCGAATCCCACAGTGTAGAGTGCAAGCATCACCGCGATTGTATGAATGCGATAATCAGAAGCCCAGGTGAGGGCTACAGCAAAAATCCCGACAAATAACAGCGCACAAAATAAAAAGATAAACCCCAGCAGGGAAATAGCGAGCAACTGCTGTAACCGCTGCCGCTCTTCCGCCCACTCGACACTCATAAGCTGCCCATGTAGCTCCAGCCTGGTCATCACGATTTTAGCCATTGAGCGCAGGCGCTTAATTATTTCCATGGATGTTCTACTCCAATGTGTAATCACTCAAACGCGGTGACTATGGGATATTGCACATCCTTGATATCAAAAAAAATGCATTCAAAAGAATGCATCCTTGTTAATCACTGCCGGTGGAGTATTTATGAGCGACGCGCCAACAAATAACCCAGTAACAAACCTACAGCAGCACTTGCACCTATGGCATTCCACGGCTGTTCATGTACATAGGTATTAGTAGTTTCCGCAGTTTTACGTGCGCGATTAACAATTGTTTCGCCCATATCTTCTACAGTGGTTTTAGCTGATGCAATGCGTTGGTTCAATTTAGCCTTAGCGCGATTTAATTCATCGCCAGTGAGATTGGTAGTCGCTTTAATGAGATCCTCTATGTCAGCCACAAAGCTGTGAAACTCACGTGCAACACCTGAACTCGCGTCACCTACACTGGTGTCTTTGCTATTGGCATTAGAAGCGGGATTGTTTTGAGTAACTTGCATAATTAATTCCTAATAATAAGTTGTTTAAATACGTATTTGTTTCGTCCATCACAATCAGGTAATTTTTAATGCTTACCTCAACCGGGAGCAGAACCCTGATATTAATCCGCAAGGCTACCTGCGTCTGTTCGCCAGCGCACTCATCCGCTGCAATTCACCTAACTCGCTCGCCTAACCCATCCAACTAACCCATCCAACTAACCCATCCAACTAACACATCCACTTACTAATAGCAGGGTGCGCCAGCGCACCGAAAAATAGAAGTCCCGCTGCTACTGTGTATCCATCAACCCATTCGCCTGCGCCGCCCATTGTCACCCTGCCTGCAGCCCAGAGAACCGTCACTGAAGGATCAGGTTATTTGCCTACTTATTAGCATGTACTCGAGTAGCTGCAAAAACCTTTATATTTTTTAACCCCACGGGGTTTTGGAGCAACTCTATGAATAATTCCATGCGTAAATTACTTACACCGGCAATCGCCGCATCATTGATTGTAATGAGCAGCGCGTGCTTTGCAGTTACCGCCTCGCAAGAAGTGATTAACGCGCGACAGGAGACGCAAATCTGGACAACTTATGCACTCAGTCCTTATCTGCGCGCAAACGATATCAAAGTATCAGTTGATGCAGGCAAGGCAACTTTAACAGGCACCGTAGAAGAAGATGTGAATAAGGATTTGGCTACCGCCATCGCAAAAGGCGTAACCGGCATTAAAGATGTTGATAACAAAATTGAAGTGCTGGCCGACTACAAACCTGCCGCAACCGGACGCGGTTATGGTGATCACATTGATGACCTTACTATCACCAGCACCGTGAAATCAAAATTGTTGTGGAGCAAATATACCGATAGCCAATCTATTGAAGTAGAAACTGATGCTGGCAAGGTGACGCTCGTTGGCACTGCCGACACAGAAGAAGCCAAAGCGCTCGCGGGCCGTTTAGCAACGGGTACACACGGCGTTAAGTCGGTAGACAATAAACTTGTCGTTAATAAAACCCCCGGTGTAACCGGAATGGCCAAAGCATCCACTAAAGAAATGAGCAAAACCATTTCCGATAGTTGGATTACCACCAAACTGAAATCCACTTATATGTACTCGCGCAATGTGAATGGCTCTGACATTAACGTTAGCACTAACGCCGGTGTCGTCACCTTGAGCGGCAAACTCGATAGCGGTGTTGAACGCGCACTCGCCATTGAGCTTGCACAAAATATTCGCGGTGTAAAAAGCGTTCAATCAAAAGAATTGATTAATTAATCGCAACAAAACCGCCCATCCATTAAAGGTAACTACCATGAATCCATTAACACACACTGCTATTGCCAGAGGTCCGCGGATGTCAATCCTGCACCTTTTGGCGTTAGGCACAAGCTTGTTACTGCTCGCCGCTTGCGCTTCAAAACCACTGCCACCAACGCAAGAAATCAGCGCTGCCGAACAATCCCTGACCGATGCAGAACAGGCGCGTGTTGCCCAATATGCATTGCCGGAAATGCAGGAAGCGCGCGAACAACTGAGCGCTTCACGCGCGGCAGTATTGAAGGAAGATATGGTACTGGCAAAACGTTTGGCCCAGCAGGCGAGCATGAATATCAAACTCGCGGCCGCTAAAGCAGAACTTGCCAAAGCCGAAGAAGTGAATACGGATATGACTAAAAACATTGATGTTCTTAAAGAAGAAATGCAGCGTAAAACAGGGGATGCACAATGAAATCACTAAAACTGAACTCCACCAAAAACTCGCTGCGTTTGCGCACGCCGATATTGATTGCTTTCACCAGCCTGTTAATTCTTGGTGGTTGCGCCAGCGCGCCTAAAACACCCGAAGGTGCCGTTGTTGCGCGTGAAAAACTCACCCAGCTACAAAATAACCCAGCGCTTGCTAGCAAGGTGTCGGTCGCCATTCGCAATGCGGACACGGCCGTAAAAGAAGCGGAAATCCCGCGTAAAGATAAAGCGCTCTCTGACCACTTGGTGTTTATTGCTGCGCGCGAAGTAGATGTCGCCTGGGCGCAAGCCAAAACGCGACAATTGGAAGACCAGCGCGCCGGCTTGACTGAACAGCGCAATACCGAGCGATTGGATTCGCGCACCCGTGAAGCCGATCGCGCGCAAGATGCCGCTGAACAGGCGCGCCTGGATGCCGATATGGCGCGCGAAGACAGCGATGCATTGCGTCGCCAAATTGCCGAGCTGAATGCAAAAGAAACCGAACGCGGTTTAGTGGTGACACTGGGCGATATGCTGTTTGAAACCGGCAACTCACAATTAAAAGGTAACGCGGCAGAAAACCTGGCGAAACTATCCAGCTTTCTTAAAGCCTATCCTGAGCGCACGCTGATGATTGAAGGCCACACCGACAACGTGGGCAGTGAAGAGAGTAATTTATCGCTCTCGCAACGCCGCGCCGAATCGGTTCGCACTTACCTCCTTGAGCAAGGCATTAGTACCAGTCGCTTGGGCGCTTATGGCAAGGGAGAAAATTCTCCCGTGGCAAGCAACGATTCAGTTTCCGGGCGCGCATTGAATCGCCGCGTGGAAGTGATCATCGCGAATGCAACAGCTGCACAATAAAACACTCGCCTGATCGATGCACTAACATCGGTCAGGTGAGACTATTCATTATTAAAAATTGAGGAAAAGTGTATGAGCGTAGGAACGATTTTATTAATTGTGTTGATTTTAATGTTGATCGGCGCAATTCCCAGTTGGCCGCACAGCCGCAGTTGGGGCTATGGCCCGAGTGGTGGTTTAGGTTTGGTGGTAGTGATCATACTGGTATTGGTATTAATGGGTCGGCTGTAATATTTTTTGGAGGCAAACGCACCATGTTTCGGCAAAGCTTTTTCAATCGCTATCCGCGTTTGGTTCTTAGCCTTATTACAATAATGACATTAGGTATTATCAGCTTGGGGATTCTGGCGCTTAGCGCTGGATACCTCGGCTAATCACCGGCATTCGATTATTGTCATTCTGTCTTGTATTTATTTTACTGAATTTTCCCCGCATTTATTTTTATCTGCTTATCCCTATTTTAAGTTATTCCATTCTTGTTATACGTTGATTTGCTATGCGTACGACAGCACACAGACACCTGTAGCCAAGGCTCGTAGGCTTGAGTTGACCACAAAAAAACTCTGCCGTCTTGCACGGCGCTGCCCAGGAATAATTATCATGCGCCAATATCATCATCAAATTTCCGGATTTTTTTCGCATCGCGACCAAGCTGAAACTGCTTATGCTGATCTCCTTAAACAAGGAATTACCGCGGCTCAGTTGACGCTCAGGGATACCGACGCTACGCCACCGGCAACTGCATCCTTAGCTGGCAACCAAAGTAGTAATGACGTACTTAAAGCAGTGCTGGTTAGCACTGCAATAGGTGTTGCAATAGGATCAATCGCGGGTGTAGTAGTGGAATTAGCACTCATGGCAGCCAACATTAATTTGTTTGTGGCAAGCCCGTTAATTGCACCATTGATATTAATTGGCTGGGGGGCAAGTATTGGTGGATTTATCGGTGCCGCTATGGGGGCAATGAAAAAAAATCGGCCACTCACGCAACTGGTGCAAGAGGCAATTCTTACCGGACAAATTGTATTGGTTGTGGATACCCATAACAGGCAACAAACAGCAACGGCGAAAACAGTAATGGATACAGCAGTAGGTGGTTACAAAAATGTGCGCGTGGACTAAGCCCCGCGCACATTCAGTGACGACTTTTATCAGGCTACAATGGCACCCATATCCGGACGCTCACTAAAACGGTGAGCAGCCACTGCATCAATAAATGACCTAACAAAATCCTCGGTTGGTGTATTGGGACCAGCGGTAATAACACCTGGCCCTTTGAATACATCCGACATGACTGACGAGCGCGCTGCGCGAGTAATTAACATACCGCCCTCATTACTCGCAGCGACTGCCTTGCCATGTTTATAAGCCTCTTTGACAAACAGCACTGCGTTGGCATCCTTACAGAGCGCTTCAACACTACGATGTCCACCGGGAATGTAGACTGCATCAAACATCACCGAACCCACAGTAGCGAGACTCTTATCAATCTGCAGCGCACGCCCCTGGCTGCATTTCACTTCACCAAGGCGCGAACCAATCATTTTTACACTTGCGCCACAGGCCACCAATTCCTCCTGTAAAGCCATGAGACGCGCACCTTCAAATCCATTGCCAACCAATACTGCAACACACCGACCGACGATAACATTCTTGCGCGTGTGGGCCATACTCAATGACGGCTCTATAAATTCAATGTTCGCAACCGGTGAGGATGCAGAGACCGGCAGCGTGATTCCCAATCCCTCAGCAACACGTGCAGCCAATGTGTTATCTATCTGCATCAGGTTCGCCACCATGCGTTCGCGTATTTCTGCCACGCTCACCTTGGCCAATTCAAAGCAGAATGCCGCAACCACATGGTTTTGCTCCCACGCTGACTGGCTGCGCCAAAACAGCGCTGCTTGCGTAAAGTGGTCACTGAACAATTGAATGGTTGCCAATCTCTTTTCACTTGATAGCGTTTCGGGAAAGCTAACAGGATCACCTGCTACCCAATATTTTTGCAGTGAGTTTTCGACTGAATAAAGTTCACAACTTGCGTTATCGGTATTTCTGAATGCGCGCAACTGGATGTCGCGCTTGAGCTTATCAATCATCGTACGCGAACGATTAAGCGGTAATTCAGTAAAATTGGCACTGCAAAGACGCGACATTTGTATATCGGAATCAGTAAATACTTTTGCGGAATGTTCGTTATTGAATTCAATTCCAGGTACCAGATTCTCTGAATGAAAAGCCACCTGCTCTATTTCATCAAAATAATTTTCCGGATTCTGGTTCAGTGTGAGCTTGCCGACAATACGCACAGGCACCAGGGATTCAGGAATCAGTTTGGTCGCATCCTGCAAATCAAAATCAAATTTATAGCGGTCTTCTTCCAGCACTATCTGCAGCCCTAACTCCCACTCGGGAAAGTGCCTTTGATCGATCAGTTCCCATAGATGGCGCAGATGAAAATCAGCATCCTTGGCCGCCAGTTTTACCGCCTCGTCCCACACCAATGAATGCACTCCCAGCACTGGCTTCCAATGAAATTTCACCCAATAAGATTTGCCGCGCGCGTTAACAAAGCGAAACGTATGCACACCAAAACCTTCCATCATGGCGAAGCTTCGTGGCAGCGCGCGATCCGACATAGTCCACATAACTTTATGCATCGATTCCGGGTTTAGCGAAATAACATCCCAAAATCGGTTGTGCGCTGATGAGACATGGGGCGCCGGGTTATCTGCTTCCGGTTTTGCCGCGTGAATCAGGTCAGCGAAGGTTGCACCATACTGGCTATACATCACCGGCAGGTTACTGCCGACCAAATCAAAATTGCCCTCACCGGTAAAGAAGCGCACCGCAAAACCACGCGGGGTGCGCGTGCAATCGCCCGAACCACGCACACTGGCAAGGGTAGAAAAACGCACAAACACCGGGGTAACAGTAGCAGGGTCCTGTAAAAACACTGCTTTGGTATATTCACATTGGGACTCATACAACTGAAATATTCCATGTGCCGCCGCAGCACGGGTATTGACTCTGCGCTCGGGCTCAAAACGCATTATTTTTTCGCTCAATGCGTGCCCCTCAACCATCTTTATTGCCTGGGTATCACCCTTGAAATTTGCCATTCAACTATCCTCGTAGAAACTTTTAATACCACGCTCTTCATACCAAACAGTTAAAATCAAATAAGGCAAAAAACATTCCTAGTGTAAAAATATCCAGATTCAAATAATGCCTGCTATTCATATTGCAAACTGATGTGCCAAATTGACGCGCGTACCCGACTAAATCAGCATTTTTTAACTAAAAAAATTTAAAAAACCGTGATTGTCATCGCGAAAAAAATTAACGAATAATTAATAAGATTCGCTAGTGAAAACCGTTGCGATAGTAACAGCAACATATGAAGAAAATAAGAATCTCATCTGCAAATGTGATTGCACTCACACCACTACAAATCAAATTAAATAGAGCTGCAGAACCCATTAAATAATGGCGCTTAAGAAAGACCATTTGCGGCGCGCAATGTGCAAAGAGATAATAAAAAGAAATGAAATATGTGCGGTATTATTCAAACCAACTATTTGTTTTAAACAAAAAACCCCGCATTCAGCTTTGATTCAGAAAAGAAATAGATCTTCAATGCTGTCACTCAAAAATGCATTTGGCTTAGTTTTGCTCTTTAATCCCCAGCGCATCTTCCACTGACTCAACACCCGTCACATCGCTTGCAATTTTTACGGCCAAATCATGCTGTGCTTGATTATCAACAATGCCGCGTAAAATCACCTCGCCATTGCTAACCTTTACTGCAATATCAACATCAGCCAGGGATTCTTGCTCGGCCAGCGCCACTTTTACGGAGTGCGCCAATTCCATATCGATCACCTCTGCCGTTACACTGGCCAACGTATCTTCTGAGCTGACAATACCTTCAGATTTATCGCAACCACAAAACCCCATTATCAGTATGGCAATTACGGCTATATTCAAACCCTGTGATCGCTGCCGATTGATCATTTAATGCCATCTCCATTTGTCGTTGACGGATTGTTGCAGAGGCGAGCATTAGACTATCTGCCTCATCGGCTTTCCGTGCGATACCGAACCCAAGGCACATATCTTGATGCCACATGATGCTATTGCTATATATCTTTCCTGCGCAATTGGATGTAGCCTAGTCTTCCAGCTCCCCTTTTCCCAACCCGCGAGAACTATCATGAGCAAAGCACAAGACAGCAAGAAGGAAACCAAGAAACCCGCCGCCAAAACAGCAAAGGAAAAACAGGAGGCCAAAAAGGCCAAGAAAGCAGAGAATGCACGTAAAGAGTTTTAATCGCGCCGTTTAGGTATGCCCAGAATTTAGGTGTGCGCTATCGAAATTGTTGAATGATATTTTTGCAAGATAATTTCTGTGTTCGAATAGAGAAAGCAGACTAATGTTATTAGCCTGCTTTCCATTAGAGCTTATGGCTGCAAATACTCACGTTCGGATTCGCTGCAAAAAAAGTAACCTGCAGTGTGAGGGCAATCAGTGGCTAGCCCGTATATTACAAAAGCAAAAAAAAGCACGCATACAGCCGCCAATACTATTTTTACTCCTTTTGTCAGATGCATTATCAGCTCCGGATTTTCTAATTGATGACAAATTCACTTACGTTTGATTTAGGGAAATCATCTAACCAGTCTGCCAACTCATCTGCATGCGACTCTTCCATTGCTAAAATTTCCTCGAGCATACGACTGGTGGTAGGATCATCATTGCCAAGGTATTGAATAAGATCGCGATAACTGTCAATCGCAACACGCTCGGCGATCAAATTTTCCCTGATCATTTCAACCAGAGAATTGGCAGAGGCAAACTTGACATGACTGCGTGTATTGAGTCCGTCGGGTGAAAAATTGGGCTCACCCCCCAATTGCACGATGCGCGCAGCGATCATATCGGCGTGCACCAATTCTTCGCTGGCGTGCACTAAAAATTCCTGTGCAATACCTTTGGCGTGAATACCGCGCGCCATAAAGTGATGCGAGCGATAACGCAGCACACAAATCAACTCAGTCGCCAAGGCTTCATTGAGATAATAAAGAACCTCATCAACATTAGCGGAATAACCCGCGGTAACCGCACCCTGCTCTAAATTCTCCAGCGCTTGATCGCGCAAGCTTTCTACAATGTTTTCATTGGGTTTAATTTTCATGATCATATTTCCTGAAGATGTACACCCAGCTTGCCCTGCGTAAAATATTGAGTCGGTGCGCAACCGCACAAACAGGGTCTCAATAGCGACAAACACAGGCTTTGTGGTGTACCGAACAGAGGCAAGTGAATTGATTCGACAAACTAGGGAAGCGAGATTGCACGGCACCTGTCTCGCGCCTTTGTTGGCGCCGCAGTGCTATAGAAGAATTAAATGCACCAGCCTTCGGACTCGCAAAAACCACAGCCATTGGAACCAGCAACCAACCGTTTATTACAAGGATTGCCGCCAAAATTGCGCGATCATTTGCTGAATTCTTGTGAACTGGTTAATCTAAAATTTGGCACGATTTTGTGCGAAGCAGAACGTCCGTTTAAATACGCTTATTTTCCTGTCACTGCATTTATTTCATTAGTCACTATTGTAGAAGGCCACCAACCATTAGAGATGGGTCTGATTGGCAACGAGGGCATGCTGGGCTCAACTTTGTCACTAGGCATTCCCACCGCACCCATGCGTGCACTGGTGCAAGGCTCTGGCAAGGCATTACGCATCAGCGCAACACAACTGCGCAGCGAATTGCATGCAGCACCCGCATTCGTGAATCAATTAAACCGTTATGTGTATGTGTTACTGGAACAGCTGGCAAAAACCGCTGCGTGCATTCACTTCCATGAAACTGAACCACGGCTTGCACGCTGGTTATTGATGACGCACGACCGCACGCATGCAGACCAGTTACATTTAACCCAGGAATTTCTTGCAGATATGCTCGGTGTACGCCGCAGCAGCGTTACTGTGGCAGCGGGGTTATTGCAGGCAAAAAATATCATTCACTACAGCCGCGGCGAAATTATGATTCTCGACCGCAAAGGATTGGAAGCCTCCGCCTGCGAATGTTATCAAATGGTTATTCGGGATTACGAACAAGTATTTGCGCCGCATGAGATAAAAAAATAGTTTCCCCAACCATGCTTAATTTAAGAGGCCTTGATTGTCGTCAAAGGTTGAAATTTACCGCTTTCTTCACTAAAAAATTGGTAATTATTTCTGCCAATTTTTTTTGCCTGATACATAGCTTCATCGGCATGCTGAAATGCTTCTTCCACATCGCTGCAATCATCCGGATAAACACTGACACCAATGCTCAGGGTGATTTGCAGTTCACACTGGTGAATAATATGGGGTAATGCAAAGGCCGCAATTAATTTTTCTGCTACTTGTGCGGCATCACTACGCTGCTCGATCTCCGTGAGCAATACCACAAATTCATCGCCACCCTGGCGACATACCGTATCTGTTGCGCGTACAACATCCTGTAATCTGTTGGCTACCGATTGCAACAATTTATCGCCCACTGCATGACCGAGCGAATCATTGATATGTTTAAAATTATCCAAATCAATAAACAGGAGGGCGACCTGTTTTTTCTTGCGCTGTGCGAGCCCGAGCGCGCGCGTGAGCCGTTCGGTGATAAGTGCGCGATTCGCGAGGCCAGTGAGAAAATCGTGCTGCGCCATGTGCAGCATTTTTTTCGCCATTGCACGCGTTTCACTGACATCGTGAAAAACAATTACCGCACCGGCAACTTCATTGTTGCGATTATGGATAGGTGCAATTGAATCTTCTATTGGCGATTCAGTACCATCACGTCGTACCAGCAATAAGTTGGCCGGGAGTTTCACCGTCGCGTTGGTGGTAACTGCGGCATTCTCAGGGTTTACGAAAGGCCTACGTGTATCCGCATCGATTAGCGTAAACACTTTTTCCAATGGTAAGCCCAAAGCATCTTTCAACGGCCAGCCCGTCATCGTCTCTGCGACACGATTTAAATAACTGACTTTCCCTGCCAGATTGGTCGTCAGCACACCATCACCAATGGAATTTAGCGTAACCTGCGCCCGCTCCTGCTGCTCAAAAACGGTTTCCTCTGTTACACGCAATATTTTCTCTATTGTTTTCCGCTCACTAATATCTTCAACAATTTGCACATAACCCAATGATTTTTCTTTGCTGCCATCAGCGTGAATCATCGCAGCATTCAAGCGGGTCCATAGCACGGATTTATCCTTGCGCAAAAACCGCACTTCTGCAACAAACGGAGCATGGCTGCGCACCGCATCACCCCACTCCGAAATAGCTTTCATCCGATCTTCTGGATGGATCGCACTAGTCCAATTGGTACCAAGCGTCTCTGCTAATGTTTGCCCGGAAATATTGTGGTAAGCCGCGTTGGTATAAATACAATTACCCTGCGCATCAGACACAAAAATACCGAGCGGCGAAGCGTCGCTCATCGCGCGAAAACGTTCATCGCTATCGCGCAATGCAGAGCGTGATACTTTGCGTTCCAAAATATAATTTAGCGCGCGCGGTAGCCAATGCGCGTCGATATGACCTTTGGCAAAATAGTCGTGCGCGCCCCGCTTCATAGCAGCACGCATTAATTCTTCATCCGTTGCTGCACTCAATACTAAAATTAATGCATCGGGGGCTGCCCCCATCACCTTATCAAACGCTTCCAAACCTTTTCCGTCGGGCAATGCCAGATCCAACAAGATGACTTCAACCGGGGTTTTAGCGAGATGCTTCAATGCCTCTGCAAGCGAAGTTACCCATTCGACAATGAATGTGGCACTGTCGTTACGCAATGCGTCCTTTATCAACTTGGCATCAGCGGGATTGCTTTCAATTAGCAATAAATGGGTCGCGGGGATCATCATGAAAAAACATCACCCAATATAGGAAAGATGCATGAGATTAATGCGATAGATAAATTACGTCAGTGCGGTGACGTACAGAGGACCACTTCCACTCTCCCCCCCACCCCGTCATCCACCAGGGGAATTCCAGCACCTTCCAACTCAACCCCATCCACCCGTATTTTGCTTTCACCCCCATCACGCTGAATGACTTCAATACGATAAACCGTATTACCAAACCGATAATCCACGCTGTAACCCGGCCAGTCTTTTGGCAAACAGGGTTTGATGTGCAGCTCGCCACCTTGGCGAGTGATACCGAGTAGCGATTCCACCATCAGGCGATACAACCAACCCGCCGAACCCGTGTACCAACTCCAGCCGCCGCGCCCGGTATGGGGGGCGATGGCGTATACGTCGGCAGCGACCACATAGGGTTCGGCTTTGTAGAGGGCGACCGCAGCGGCGCTGTTGCCATGGTTGACCGGGTTGATGATGCTGAAGAGTTCCCATGCGCGTTGGCTATCGCCCAATTCGGCGAAGGCCATGGTCGCCCAGATGGCGGCGTGGGTGTACTGGCCGCCGTTTTCGCGCACGCCTGGGACATAGCCTTTGATGTAGCCGGGGTTCATGGCGGACTTATCGAACGGCGGGTCGAGCAGTTGGATAATGCCCTGGTCGCGGCGCACCAAATGCTTGTCGAGCGAGGCCATGGCCTGACGCGCGCGCATGGGATCGCCTGCGCCTGACAGTACCGACCAGCTCTGGGCAATGGAATCGATCCGGCACTCATCGTTAACCGCTGAACCCAGGGCGACACCGTCGTCAAACCAGGCGCGGCGAAACCAGGCGCCGTCCCAAGCGTATTGATCGATATTGTGTTGCAACAGTTTTGCCTCGTGCATACAGCGATCAGCAAAGACCAGATCGTGGCGTTGATGCGCGATTTTGGCGAAGGCAAGCAGCACTTTGTAGAGCATAAAACCGAGCCAGACGCTCTCGCCTTTGCCGTGAATACCGACCAGATTCATACCGTCATTCCAATCGCCCGAGCCCATCAGCGGCATGCCACGCTCGCCAAAACGCAGACCGTGTTCGATGGCGCGCTGGCAATGTTGATAGAGACTGCCGGTGTCGGTGCTCTGCCCCGGCAAATCGTAATAGGATTCCTCATCGTCATTGAGCAAACGCCCGGTGAGGTAATGCAATTGTTCGTCGAGTACACCGGTATCGCCAGTGTTTTGCACGTAGTGGCAAGTCACCAGCGGCAGCCAGAGATAGTCGTCCGAACAGCGGGTGCGCACGCCGCGGCCTTGTGGAGGATGCCACCAATGTTGTACATCGCCTTCGTGATATTGGCGTTGGGCAGCGCGTAGTAGTTGCGCGCGCATCATGCCCGGTTGGGTGTGGGCGAGAGCCATGGTGTCTTGCAATTGATCGCGATAACCGTAAGCGCCACCGGATTGGTAATAACCGCTGCGCGCCCAGAGGCGACAGGCCAGTGTTTGGTAGAGCAGCCAACCGTTGGCAAGTACATTGAAGGCGGGATCAGGGGTTTTGACTTGCACGGCGCCGAGGGTGCGCGTCGAGTATTCATGCACCTTG
>NZ_JBRFPI010000034.1:0-19137 GCF_053579595.1 Cellvibrio sp. | reverse complement strand
CAAACCAAGCGAAATAAATTCAGCATCTTTGTAGCCGTTGCAAATTATTATACTTTCACGATTGGTAATCGTCGCCAGAGCAATCATTAATTCCGCTTTGCTGCCCGCTTCAAGACCATGATTGTAACGTTCACCAAAACGTGCGATTTCGGCAATCACATGTTTTTGCTGATTAACTTTAATTGGAAATGCACCGCGGTACTGGCCGCGATAGCCGCTCGATTCTATTGCATGCGCAAACGAATCGTTGAGAATACTGATGCGCGAATCGACAATATTTTCAAGGCGCAATAGCACTGGCATCTGCAAGCCACGCTGTTGCAAACCATCAACGATTTCCATCAGCGAAACACTAGTTTCTCCTTCAGGCGTTGGTGCACGCACCACAACATCACCCTGCGGTGACACACCAAAATAACCGCTACTCCACTCATCGATGCCATAAAGATCAGCCGATAGGCGCGCAGACCAGAAATTTGATTGCTCTACATTATTCAAAATAGTTCCGTCCTATGTAATTAACCGTTTTCCGCACGGGAAAACAACAACCCCACAGGTAATTATTGACTGATCAATACGTGGGGTGAGAATGGAAATTGGCGCGCAATTTTCCACATTTTGTGTGAAAAATAAAGTATTACGCCATTATGAACAGAAATTGATCTGCAACAAATGAGCCTATTGCACAGATTTCTATTGTAGATACTGAATAAGTACACCCATATTCTTGATGTAGGCGCCTGTGGAAATCCCCATGATGGGATCATCTACTGGATAAGGGGATGTATCCCAATCATCGCCGACCATAGTAGCAGCATAATCGTTGGTAACTTGGGTAATCGGTGCGGTGCCTTTGTAAGGGTTGGTCGTGTAATAAAGTGGCGTTGGCCAATAACCTTGGTGATTGAGCGCTGCAATCAATTCAGCCGCTTGCTCAGTAAGATTGTTTGTTTCAGATGTTTTTTGCGCCCGAACATTCAAATCCGACACGCTCACTTTTCCGAGAGTGAAATATTTGGGTAACGCAATATTAGTCATCGCCTTTAAAGGCGAGTTTATAGCCACCTCTTCCGGCTTCAGTGCCAACGCATCTTGATAAGCAGCGCGCAGTTTTGGCAAATCAATTGTGCTGGCTGATTTGTAGTGTGCCAGCATGTTGCCCGGTGTGTAATCGACATAATATTCACCGTTACTCACATTTGCGCCACGCCGGTGGGTAAACAAAGGTTTATTCGTCCCCAGCTCAATAAACGACGGATGACTACGCCCTTCGTATTTGGACTTGCTCGATAATTTCACACTATCCAACCAGGCTAGCGCTTCCGGAATTCGCGCAAGAAATTTTGTTTCACCTGTCATGCGATAAAATTTGATGAGTTGCTGGATATTTTCTGCCGTTGTTGGTGTATGCAAGGATTTAGGCTCATATGAGCGTGCACCTGCAGGAACTAATTCTGGTGTGTACTGCAATGCCCAACCCGGCTGCGGCTGCCCCATTTGTGTCACCAGAAAACTATTCATCGCGCGAATAACCGGTTCACGTACGCGCGCCTCGCCCAAGACCTGATAACACATCAACAGAAAATCAATATTTTCAGCTGCGACATCATCATTGAATGTAATGAACGATGAATAATCCGGGTGATCTTTGTAGGGATGATCGTGCATTAACGGAAATCGCTGGGGCCAACCACCAATTGGGTATTGGCTTGCCAACATAAAGTCGATGGCTTTATCGAGCGCGGGACGATATTTGGGATCCAGTTTCTCAACATACAAACGCAGCAAAAATTTTGCAGCTTCTGCTGTACCAACATCATCAAAGGTCGCATTACCGTAATAATGCTGAAACTCCTCCAAGCGCCAGGCATTTTTGCCAATGGTGGCATACCACTCCTTAAGCGCCGCCTCGCCACCAAAATCCGCCACATAATTCCAGCCACCACTGGGATGTTGAGCATAGATAATCGCTCCCGCCACGCGCTCGGCAGCGGTGTAATAAAATTCATCGCCTGTAGCATGATAGGCATCTAGTAATAAGTGCCCGACACTTGCGGTGCCCGGGGGTTGCATCCAGATCATGGAGCGGCGCGCCTCTAGCTCGCCCCATTGTCTGGAAAGATCGGGAAGATAGGACCACACAAAACCGCCGCGATAACTCACTTTATCCAGCATAAATTGGCTGGCAATTTTCATCGTCTGTTTCGTTTGCTCAGGTGTGGGAGCGGTTGTAACTGCGCTGGCAACTTGGCCACAAGAAAGAAAAATACCGAACAAAACCAGGGTGATGTTGCGCATAGCCATTCTCTAATTATAAATATCCACTAATGGATTCTATTTATTATGGATTTTGCGACCGAAGACCATATACCGGAAAATAATCTTATCACCTACAGACACAGCAATAGATTTTGTTTTAAAAATTTGCATGACAAGCATAAGGGGCAATGCTTGCAGGCAATAGGCAATTAACACTTTTTTATCCCAAAAAAATACTCAAGGATCGATTAGGTGGCAAGCTGTGGAAACAGCCCTTTGATCCCTCCTGCAATAAATTCCACTGCAATAGCCACCAATAATAGCCCCATGACCCTGGTAGACATCACGATACTGCGTTTACTCAAGTGTTCAGCAAACCACGGCAGAAATTTAAAGCAAAGCATTAAAGAGGCACTCACGAGCAGGATACACAGAGTGACCGCAACATAATGCGAAACCGAACTGGATTGGTGAGCATAGACAATAACCGCACTCATCGCGCCAGGCCCTGCAAGCAGCGGCATAGTGAGCGGCACCAATGCGATAGTCTCATCTTGTGCCGCTTCTATTTCAGCTGGTGTATGGCCGCGCGATTGCAGCATCCCCAAACCCATCAGCAAAAGGATTACGCCCCCCGCGCAGCGAAACGCATCAACACTGATGCCGAAAGCCCAGAGAATCCATTCACCAAATAAAAGTGCGACCATCAATGCAAAGAAGACAGAGACAACCGTGAGTCGCGCTGTTTTAAGCCGCTGCTCTTTATTTTGGTGAACAGTAAGCGCGATAAAAACCGGGATAGCGCCGAGAGGATCAACAATCGCCAACAAGCCGATCAGAAATTTGGTGTATTCAGTGATTTCTAACATATTCATGCTCTACCGCTGACAGTCATGTTCAGAGTGTAGGCTAATTTAACGGGTGTCGCATCACGTTAAGGTTAGGCACCAAACAAATCGATTTGTGTAACTGCTTGCGCCTTTGCTTCAGATTTGTGCAATTTTTCTGTTCGTTTTTGTTTCATGCGCGAGCCATGTTTAACCAATACGCGCTGTGCGCTTTCCTGACCTTCATCACTCTTGCGTATGGCACTAATTCGCTCTTTCATGATACGAATATTACGTTCCGCGTTCACTAAAGGGGCGGGATAACCAGGCAGTGTTATTGTTTCGTGACAGGCAATTTGCTCTGCACTGAATCCGCGCAATTCCGGTACCCAACGCTTGATAAATTGGCATTCAGGATCCTGATCCATCAGCTGCTTGAGCGGACTATAAACGCGAATGGTGTTGATACCGACAATCGCCGCTTGCATTTGTATTTGGGAAAAATGAATACCCGGCTCGTAATCGGTAAACAAACGCGCCAGCGGGTATTGCAGATCGCGCCAGTGGATATGCAAGCCAAAACACGCAAAATTTACCAGCATCGCGCGCATCCGAAAATTTAAAAACCCCGTTGCCTGCAAACACCGCATACAAGCATCGATCAAGGGGAAACCAGTGTTGCCATTAATCCACGCATCTAGCCTCGCTGCATCCTGTGAATATTCCAGCTGTTCATAGGCAGAGTTTAGCGCGCGCGATTCCATCCAACTCGCCGATTCCAATCGCTGTACAAAATGGTCACGCCAAAATAAACGGGCACTAAAACCTTCCAAACTTTTGTGCCAACGCAGCGCAAGTTTATTATCGGGGTCGGCATCTAATAATTCATCCAACTCGGTTAAGCGCTGATGTAAGCGTGAAAAAATTCGGCGTAAACTAATGGTGCCCCAAGCGATATGGGGCGATAGACGTGATCCATAAAAAAAGGCTTTATTGGGCGATGAGATGCCGCCGCGATAGCCAAGGCCGCGATCACTCAAAAAACTGTCCAGTGTGCGCTGCGCTCTGCGCTCATTCACCACTTGTACACTTGACCATTGAATCCGCTCATCAAGTAACTCTGGGGCAAGCTCGTGCAATTGTGGAATCTGATAACAATCACGCTGATTAATGATAAATGTGGGCAACGATGGTTGAGCTATAACTGCGGGGCTCTCTAGCGGATCGCTTTCAAATAAACGCTCAGCGATATATCGTTGACGATTGTCGCGCGAACGCAACGCTCGCACCACACCGGACTGGGGAATCTCTTGCCAAACAACGGTTTCAGTATCACACCATTCTTTTACTGCAATATCACGTTTAAACGTAACTGCCGCGCCGGTTTCTTCGTGTGAAAAAATATGAGTGAAATGAATATGCTGTCTTAATAGAGAAAATCCGAGTGGCAAATCGCTGCGCACTACCAGCAACTCCGCCCCACGCAGTCGCAGTGAATTTTGTAGATCAGCCAAGGCAGTAAGCTGTGCGTGTAGATGAAAGGCCGATGCATCCTCGGCAAGATAAATATCCGACTCAAGAAAAAAAACCGGGATAACCTGACCACACTGCATAAGCGCGGCATGCAAGGCGGCATTATCATCGAGGCGAAAATCACGTTTAATCCACCAAAGCGCCAACATAGAAAAACCAAGAAAACAGGTGTAATTTCTTTACGCTAAAGGTCGAGTATTGGATCTGTACAAATAAAATCTACTGAAAAATGACAATAAAAAAGGCGATCCGAAGATCGCCTTTTTCAACTCCCCGGATGAAATTACCAACCAGTGATTTCTTTCAGTGCTTTACCGATGTCGGCCAAGCTCTTAACGGTTTTGACACCAGCGTCTTCCAGTGCAGCGAATTTCTCGTCAGCAGTACCTTTACCGCCAGAAATAATCGCACCAGCGTGACCCATGCGCTTACCGGCAGGTGCAGTTACACCCGCGATGTAAGAAACAACAGGTTTGGTCACGTTTGCTTTGATGTAAGCAGCAGCTTCTTCTTCCGCAGAACCACCGATCTCACCGATCATTACGATAGCTTCGGTTTGTGGATCAGCTTGGAACAACTTCAGAATATCGATGAAGTTGGAGCCTGGGATTGGGTCACCACCAATACCTACGCAAGTAGATTGGCCGAAACCGTAATCGGTAGTTTGCTTAACCGCTTCATAAGTCAAAGTACCTGAACGCGATACGATACCTACTTTACCTGGCTTGTGGATATGGCCTGGCATGATGCCGATTTTGCACTCGCCCGGAGTGATAACACCTGGGCAGTTAGGGCCGATCAAACGCACGCCCAACTCGTCACACTTCACTTTTGCGTCAAGCATATCGAGAGTTGGGATACCTTCAGTAATACACACGATCAACTTGATGCCACCGTTAGCCGCTTCAAGGATAGAGTCTTTACAGAAAGGAGCAGGAACGTAGATAACTGATGCGGTTGCGCCAGTCGCTTCTACTGCTTCAGCAACAGTGTTGAACACGGGCAGGCCGAGGTGAGTTTGGCCACCCTTACCTGGAGTTACACCACCAACCATTTTGGTGCCGTAAGCAATCGCTTGTTCAGAGTGGAAAGTACCTTGCGCGCCGGTGAAACCCTGGCAGATTACTTTGGTGTCTTTGTTAATTAAAACGCTCATGTTCTTCGCCCCTTATTGATTCGCAGCAGCTGCAACAACTTTCTTGGCAGCGCCAGTCAAGTCGGTATCGGCAATAATGTTCAGGCCGCTTTCGCCCAACACTTTTGCACCCAATTCAGCATTGTTACCTTGCAGACGAACAACAACAGGTACTTTTACGCCTACTTCTTTAACCGCACCGATTACGCCTTCTGCGATCATGTCGCAACGTACGATACCGCCAAAGATGTTGATGAATACGGCTTTAACCGCGTCATCAGACAAAATGATTTTGAACGCTTCAACTACGCGCTCTTTGGTCGCACCACCACCTACGTCGAGGAAGTTAGCCGGTTGGCCACCGTGCAATTTAACGATGTCCATGGTACCCATCGCCAAACCAGCGCCGTTTACCATGCAACCGATATCACCACCGAGCGCAACGTAGTTCAGTTCCCAAGCAGCAGCATGAGCTTCACGTGCATCTTCTTGTGATGGGTCTTGCATTGCTTTCAGTTCTGGATGACGGTACAGAGCATTGCCATCGATTACCAATTTCGCATCCAGGCAGTGCAAGTTACCTTCTGGAGTAATTACCAGCGGGTTGACTTCCAACAATGCCAAATCTTTCTCTTTGAAGAGTTTGGCCAAGCCAAGGAAGATATTAACGAATTGGTTGATTTGCTTACCTTCCAAACCGAGCTTGAAAGCCAGGTCGCGACCTTGGAAAGGTTGTGCACCTACCAGCGGATCTACCGCAACTTTAAGGATTTTTTCCGGAGTGTCATGCGCAACTTTCTCGATCTCTACACCACCTTCGGTAGAGGCCATGAATACAATGCGACGGCTGGAACGGTCAACAACAGCGCCCAAGTACAATTCTTTAGCGATGTCGGTGCAAGTCTCAACCAAAATGCGGCTTACTGGTTGGCCTTTCTCATCAGTTTGATAAGTCACCAGATTCTTGCCCAACCACTTTTCAGCGAAAGCGCGGATATCTTCTTTGCTCTTAACCAGCTTTACGCCGCCCGCTTTACCGCGGCCACCAGCGTGAACCTGAGCTTTAACGACGAACATATCGCCGCCGATTTGATCCGCAGCAGCAACAGCCTCTTCAACAGTCGCAGCAGCAATGCCTTTAGAAACAGGCAGACCATATTGGGCAAACAGTTGCTTACCCTGATACTCGTGCAAATTCATGGTGTAGTTCCATTTGACGATGGTTGGACATGTAATTATCGATAGACATGCCAACTGGGTTATCGATGGAGACGAACCTTATGAGTTCGCCCCCGCCTAAAAAACGAGGACTCTATGGTTCTCTTAACGCTTCTTCTTGTTGGCTACGTGGATGGCATGACCATGCACCGCCAATGCTGCTTCGTGGATAGCTTCAGACAGGGTTGGGTGACCAAACACCATCATGCCCAAATCTTCCGCACTGGAACCGAACTCCATTGCAATCGCCACTTGCTGAACCAGATCTGCAGCGCTTGGGCCAACAATGTGGGCTCCAAGAATGCGATCAGTTACGGCGTGAGCAATAATTTTTACCAAACCTTGAGTTTCATTAGCCGCCATAGCACGGCCAGACGCTGCAAACGGGAAAGTACCAACGTTGTAAGGTTCACCCGATGCTTTCACTTGTTCTTCAGTTTTACCCACTGAAGCAACTTCCGGGTGGGTATAAATTACGTTTGGAATAATGTCGTAATTAATTTGTGATTTTTGGCCCGCGATACGCTCGGCAACCATCACACCTTCTTCCGAACCTTTGTGTGCCAACATCGGGCCACGCACTACGTCACCAATTGCCCACACACCTGGCGCATTAGTTTCGCATTGTTCGTTTACAAAGATAAAACCGCGCTCATCCAAATTAACGCCGCTGTCAGCAGCCAACAGATTTTCGGTGAACGGGCGACGACCAACACACACAATCAACTTATCAAACGTTTCTTGCTGCTCTTTACCTTCTTTGTCCAAATAGGTAACGGTCACTTCTTTGCCGTTCACTTTTGAACCGGTAACACGTGAGCTGGTGCGGATATCTAAACCTTGTTTGGTGAGGATCTTTTGGGTTTCTTTTGCAATTTGTTGATCCATAATTGCGAGGAAACTATCCAATGCTTCCAACACAGTAACCTTGGAACCACAACGATTCCAAACGGACCCCAATTCCAAACCAATTACACCAGCGCCGATTACACCCAAACGTTTTGGCACTTCGGTGAATTCCAATGCACCAGTAGAGTTAACAATGACATCGTTATCTACAGGTGCCGGTGGAATATTAATTGGGCTGGAACCCGGAGCCAAAATAACGTTTCCAGCTTCATATACAGTTACTTTGCCATCAAAGTCCGTTACTTCAACTTTTTTGCCAGCGAGTAATTTACCAGTGCCAAACAGACTGGTAACACCGTTCGCTTTAAACAAGCCGGCGATACCGCCGGTCAGATTTTTGATGATTTGATTTTTACGCGCAATCATCGAAGAAACATTCAGCTCTACGCCTGAAGTGGTAATACCGTGAAGACCTAAATCCTCCTTGGCTTCGTGGTATTTGTAAGAGCTATCGAGCAATGCTTTAGAAGGAATGCAACCTACGTTCAAGCAAGTACCGCCATTAACGCCCTTGCCTTCTTCGTTTTTCCACTTCTCAACACACGCAGTTTTCAAACCTAATTGCGCGGCACGTATGGCGGCAACATAGCCCGCAGGGCCTGAACCGATAACTATCACATCAAATTTTTCAGACATAACAATGTTCCTAAATTATTAACTGTCGGCTACGACCTTGTGAGCAGTAACCCTTCACATAAAAACGCTCCTGGGTTGCCAGAAGCGTTTCAAAAAGCAGATTAGATTTCCAACACCTTATATTTCTAAAAGAATGCGCGCAGGATCTTCCAACAAATCCTTGATAGTCACGAGGAATTGCACAGCCTCTTTACCATCCAGCAAACGGTGATCGTAAGATAAGGCCAAATACATCATCGGCAGGATTTCAACCTTGCCATTCACCGCCATTGGGCGCTCCTGGATTTTGTGCATACCCAAAATCGCAGATTGCGGCAAATTCAAAATTGGAGTGGAGAGCAACGAACCAAACACACCACCATTGGTGATAGTGAAAGTACCACCTGACATTTCTTCAATGCCAAGTTTGCCATCGCGTGCACGTAGACCGAAATCGCGGATAGTATTTTCGATGGTGGCCAGACTCATATTTTCGGCATTGCGCAACACAGGAACTACCAAGCCTTTTTCAGTCGATACAGCAACACCAATATCCTGGTAACCGTGATACACAACATCGTTGTTGTCGATAGAGGCGTTTACCACAGGGAAACGACGCAGCGCCTCAGCAGCGGCTTTTACAAAGAAACTCATAAAGCCCAAACGTGAACCGTTGTGCGCTTTTTCAAATTGGTCTTTGTATTTGGCACGCAGTGCCATTACCGGAGCCATGTTCACTTCATTGAACGTGGTCAGCATTGCGGTGGTGCTGGATGCCTCAAGCAGACGCTCGGCAATACGCTTACGCAAACGCGTCATTGGTACGCGCTTCTCAACACGATCACCTACCGCTTCGATTGCGGCAACAGGTGCTGGCGCAGCAGGAGCGCTTACCGCTGGTGCTGATTTCAAATGATTGGCAACATCTTCTTTGGTAACGCGGCCATCTTTACCACTGCCAGCAACAGCAGCAGTATTCACATTGTTTTCTTCAGCCATTTTACGTGCAGCAGGATTTACCAATTTTTCAGTGGTTGCGGCAACAGGCGCTGCTGCAGGAGCTGGAGTGTTTGCTGCAGGAGCACCTGCCGCTACCGCACCTTCAACAAAGCGGGCAATCACTTCATTACTCAACACGGTGTCGCCTTCACCTTTAATAATTTCAGCGATACTGCCATCGGCAGGCGCAACCACTTCCAACACAACCTTGTCGGTTTCAATATCAACGATCAACTCATCGCGCTTGACGGCTTCGCCTGGTTTTTTGTGCCAGGTTGCTACCGTGCCATCGGCAACGGATTCAGGGAAGGTAGGGGCTTTGATTTCGATACTCATGCTATTCCATCTCTCTGTAGCGCTAGGATTATTTGATCAATTAATCAGTTAGTAAAAGCACTCACACAGTGAGCGCTTTATTCACAAAACGTTTTTCTTCTTCAAGGTGTGCAGACATATAACCGCCCGCCGGTGCTGCCGATGGATCACGACCCACATAATCCAAATACATTTCTTTGCCGTACAGTCCCTGCACTACGTGGCGCATATGGTGTTGGCTGCTATACCAGGCACCCTGATTCATAGGTTCTTCCTGACACCAGAAGATATCTTTAATACCTTTGAATGGTGCCATTGCAGCTTTTAATTCTTCTTCAGGGAATGGATACAACTGCTCCAAACGAATCAATGCCACGTTTTCCTGCTTACGAGCAGTCCGCTCTTCAAGCAGCGTGTAGTAAACCTTACCACTACACAAAATTACCCGCTCAACTTTGGGCGGTTCAACGGTGCTATCGCCAATCACGTTTTGGAAACTGCCATTGGCCAACTCTTCCAGCGTAGAGGTTGCCAATTTATGACGCAGTAACGATTTCGGACTCATTACCACTAATGGACGACGCATCGGGCGAATCGCCTGACGACGCAACATGTGAAAGACCTGTGCCGGAGTAGTCGGTACACAAACCTGAATATTGTGCTCCGCACACAACTGCATAAAACGTTCAAGACGCGCAGACGAGTGTTCTGGCCCCTGACCTTCGTAACCGTGTGGCAGCAACATGGTCAAGCCGCACAAACGACCCCACTTATGCTCACCGCTGGTAATAAATTGGTCGATAACGACTTGAGCACCATTGGCGAAGTCACCGAATTGAGCCTCCCAAATCACCAAACCGGTTGGCGATGTAGTCGAGTAACCATACTCAAACGCCAATACCGCCTCTTCTGACAAATAAGAATCGAACAGTTCAAACGATGGCTGGTCAGGTGCCATATTGGCCAGTGGCACATAGGATGAACCATCTTTCTGGCTGTGAATTACCGCATGGCGATGGGAGAAAGTACCGCGCCCAACGTCCTGGCCAGTCATACGAACCTGGAAGCCTTGCTCAACCAAGGTCGCATAGGCCAGAGTTTCAGCCATACCCCAATTTAGCGCCAAAGCACCTGCGGCCATTTTGCGACGGTCTTCGTAAATTTTTTCAACTTGCTTTTGCAGCACGATCCCATCGGGAATTTCGCACATTTTATTCGCTGCAGCTTGCAGTGTTTTGAGTTCACAACCGGTTACTGCCGGCGTCTCCCAATCGTGGCCGATATAGGGTGACCAATCTACAAACAGGCTGCGATCGGGCTCGCTTACCAAACCACTCGCGA
The DNA here is from genome assembly GCF_053579595.1 of Cellvibrio sp. Taxonomy (NCBI): domain Bacteria; kingdom Pseudomonadati; phylum Pseudomonadota; class Gammaproteobacteria; order Cellvibrionales; family Cellvibrionaceae; genus Cellvibrio; species Cellvibrio sp. The sequence continues at coordinate 7,986 of NZ_JBRFPI010000034.1, read as the reverse complement.
CATTTTCGCCGCGATCCAAGGCTGCGCGATACACGGTAGTCATCTCGTCTGCTGCCGCTTGGCTGAGCAGACCCGCTGCAACCAATTTATCAGCATACAGAGTGCGCGTAGTTTTGAGGTTGCGGATAATTTGATACATCAACGGCTGGGTTGCAGACGGTTCGTCAGTTTCGTTGTGACCGCGACGGCGATAGCAAACCAAATCGATTACCACATCCTTCTTGAACTCATAGCGATAATCCATCGCCAATTGCGCCACAAACAATACTGCTTCAGGATCATCTCCATTCACATGGAAAATTGGGCATTCGATCATTTTGGCAACGTCGGTGCAGTACTCGGTGGAGCGTGCATCTTCACGTTTATTGGTGGTAAATCCCACCTGATTGTTGATCACCAAGTGCAAGGTACCACCAGTGCCATAAGCACGAGTCTGGGACATTTGGAATGTCTCCATCACCACGCCTTGGCCTGCAAATGCAGCATCGCCATGCACATTGATAGGAACAACTTTGGCACCGGTTTTGTCGTTGCGACGATCCTGCCGAGCGCGCACAGACCCCTCAACCACGGGTGATACGATTTCTAAATGCGACGGGTTAAACGCCATCGCCATATGCAGTTCACCACCAGGAGTCATTACGTTGGAGGAAAAACCTGAGTGATATTTCACATCGCCAGAGGTATTCAATGAACGCTTGCCATCAAATTCTGCAAATAATTCTGCAGGGCTTTTACCAAACACGTTAATTAACGCATTAAGGCGACCACGGTGAGCCATGCCCAATACAATTTCTTTTGCGCCGTAAGTGCCCGCGCGTTTTACCAAAGCATCGACTAGTGGAATAAAACTTTCGCCACCTTCAAGGCCGAAACGTTTGGTGCCTGGATATTTACTATCAAGATGACGCTCAAGGCCTTCCGCCGCGGTCAGGCGCTCAAGGAGGGCAAGACGTTGCTCTTTGCTGAATTCAGGATTTGAGCGCACGCTCTCAAGACGCTGTTGCAACCATTGTTTTTCAGCAAGAGGGGTAATGTGCATAATCTCGGCACCGATATGACCGCAATAGGTCTTCTCTAATGCCTCGACAATTTCACGCAGGGTCGCCTGCTCTTTACCGATAAACAAGCTGCCAGTATTAAATACAGTATCCAAGTCTGCATTGGTCAGACCGTGAAAACCTAATTCCAAATCGGCGACCGGATCGCGCTTCATCAACCCCAAAGGATCCAACTGCGCCTTTTGATGACCGCGGAAACGGTAAGAACTGATCAGTTGTACTACCTTGATTTGTTTTTGCTCGTGCTCAGCACTAACCGAGCCACCTGCAACGGCAACGGTGCGCACACGGGATTTACCCAATTGCTCGAATTGAGCTCGAATGACCGAATGGGGAGTATCTTGAGTCAACACACCGTTGATACGTGGTAATTGATCGAAGTAATTGCGCCATTCTTCAGGAACGGCATTAGGATTGTGTAGATATGTGTCGTAGAGCTCTTCGACATAAGCAGCGTTCCCACCAGAGATATGAGACGTACTCCAAAATTGCTCCATAATGCTGTCTTGCATTCCACTCACCTTAATCATTGGGGACTCAGGCAAATCCCCTGCTATCAACTAGCGGTTAGCTACCAAACGCTTTCAACTTGTGATTAAAAACGCCGCTTTTAAGTTGCTGCAACACCGGGTTACAACAAACAGTTTTTCAACGCAGCGAGCACCAAAGCGCTCGCTTTGTCATCAAATTTTTGCCAGCTTCAGATACAGAAAAGCGCCACCTTAGGTAGCGCTCTGTAACAACATATTGCGAATATGGCCGATGGCTCGTGTCGGGTTCAGCCCTTTGGGACAAACCGCCACACAGTTTTGGATACCATGGCAACGGAATACGCTAAAAGGATCATCCAGATTGGCAAGTCGTTTCTCGGTCGCCAAATCGCGGCTATCAGCCAGGAAACGATAAGCCTGTAATAAACCAGCCGGACCGATAAATTTATCGGGATTCCACCAGAAGGATGGACAGCTGGTGGAGCAGCAGGCGCAGAGTATACACTCATAAAGGCCATCGAGCTTCTCGCGATCTGCAGGTGATTGCAAACGCTCAATTGCTGGTGCGGGCGTATCGTTTTGCAAGTATGGCTCAATTTTCTTGTATTGATCGTAGAACTGAGTCATATCGACCACCAGATCACGAATCACTGGCAAACCGGGCAACGGGCGCAAAATCAAAGTATTGTTTTTGATGCACTCGGAAATTGGCTTGATGCAAGCCAAACCGTTTTTACCATTGATATTCATTCCGTCAGAACCGCACACACCTTCGCGGCAAGAGCGGCGATAAGCAAGACTTTCGTCTTGTGCTTTCAGTAATTCCAATACATCCAATACCATCAAATCTTTACCCTGAGTATCCAGCTCATAGGTTTTCATATAGGGCGCATTATCTGTATCAGGGTTGTAGCGATAAACTTGTACTTTCAACATGACTTCTGCTCCCGATTGTTAGTAGGTACGTTTTTTAGGTTGGAAAGCTTCCATAGTGCGCGGCTTGAAATTTACCGCACGCTTGCCAACACGCTTATCAACGGGGAAATACATGGAGTGACACAACCAATTAGCATCGTCACGATCTTCAAAATCTTCACGCGCGTGCGCGCCGCGCGATTCTTTACGCTCTTCCGCTGCAATCGCCGTTGCCTCTGCAACTTCAAGCAGGTTTTGCAATTCCAATGCTTCAATACGCGCGGTATTGAATGCATTGCTCTTGTCAGTAATAGATACATTTTCAATACGCTTGCGCAGCTCAGCCAGTTGCTGAATTCCTTTCTGCATAAACTCACCTTTACGGAATACACCGAAGAAGTTTTGCATAATGGTTTGCAACTCTTTGCGCAGTACTGATGCGCTCTCACCGCTATTAGATGTATTTATTTTGTTCAGACGCGCCATTGCTTTATCGATGTCAGATTGCGTGGCATCGCGATGCTCAATACCCTCGCGCAATGCTTTCTCAATGTACAAACCAGCTGCACGACCGAACACAACCAAGTCGAGCAACGAGTTGCCGCCCAAACGGTTAGCGCCGTGAACAGACACACAAGCAACTTCACCACACGCAAACAAACCATCAATCACCACATCATTTCCATTAGCATCAACGGTCAACGCTTGCCCATTCACGTTAGTAGGAATACCACCCATCATATAATGGCAAGTTGGAACTACAGGGATGGGAGCATATACAGGGTCAACGTGTGCGAAGGTGCGCGACAACTCGCAAATACCGGGCAATTTACTCTCGAGCACTTCTTCACCCAAGTGATCGAGCTTCAGCAATACGTGATCCTTATTAGGACCTACACCACGACCAGCAATAATCTCCTGGATCATGGAACGCGCCACTACGTCGCGACCAGCAAGATCTTTCGCATTAGGAGCATAACGCTCCATAAAGCGCTCGCCATCGGCGTTGATCAAATAGCCACCTTCACCGCGGCAACCTTCAGTTACCAATACACCGGCACCGGCGATGCCGGTTGGGTGGAACTGCCACATTTCGATATCTTGCACCGGGAAGCCAGCGCGCAACGCCATGCCAACGCCGTCGCCGGTGTTGATGTGAGCATTAGTTGTAGAGGCATAAATACGCCCTGCACCACCGGTTGCCAATACAGTTGCCTTGGCTTTTACATAAACTGTTTCGCCATCTTCGATATTGATCGCGATAACACCAACCACTGCGCCGTCTTCATTTTTCACCAAATCAACTGCAAACCATTCATTAAGAAATACGGTTTTGTTTTTCAGGTTGCCTTGGTAAAGAGTGTGGAGCAGTGCGTGCCCGGTACGGTCTGCCGCAGCGCAAGTACGCGCCGCCTGGCCACCTTCACCGAAGTTTTTAGATTGACCACCAAATGGACGCTGGTAGATACGGCCTTCATCTGTACGGGAGAATGGCAAGCCCATATGCTCCAATTCAAATACCGCTTCAGGGCCTACCGAACACATGTACTCAATCGCATCTTGGTCGCCGATATAGTCGGAGCCTTTGATGGTGTCATACATGTGCCAACGCCAATCATCATTTGGATCAGCACTGGCGATCGCACAAGTAATACCGCCTTGGGCAGATACAGTGTGCGAACGGGTTGGGAATACTTTAGTAATTACTGCTGTTTTGTAACCGGATTGCGCCAATTGCAAAGCCGCGCGCATGCCTGCACCGCCGCCGCCAACCACAATACCGTCAAAAGAAATCGTGCGCATATTAGCCATTAGTTAATACCCCAAATTACTTGAATACCCCAGACAAGATAGGTGACTGCGACTGCACCCAGAACTATCTGTGCGAATATACGAAGGAAAGTCGCTTTGGAGCCTAATAGGCGAGTAGTTAAATAATCGGTCAGCACTGCCCACAAACCGATCCACGCATGAGATATAAAAGAAAGAAGAGTAACGAGGGTAAAAACACGCATCCACAGTTGGTTGTAAAGGGATTGCCACTGTTCGAAAGTCAATTCAGGATTGCAAGCCAAATAAGCTACGATGAAGATGGTGTAAGCCGCCATAACGGCACCACCGACGCGCTGGATCAGCCAATCATAAAGGCCGCTGCGCCCAAAACTGGTTACTGAAGTTACCATACCCACACCCCCGCCAATACGATCAATACGATGGCAATAGCCAGTGCGATTTTGGCACCGGTTTGACCACCTTTGAGAGACTCACCGATACCGAAATCCATAATCAAATGACGGATGCCGAGCACCATGTGATACGCCAAGCCCGCCAACACTGCCCAAAGAACAAATTGGCACACAGGGTTTGCGGCGAGATCGCCAATACTGTTAAAACCTTCTTGCGAGTCAAGACTGGCATCCAGCATCCATAAAAGAACAGCTACGCCTGCAAAAAGGAAAACACCGGAAGCACGATGAAGAATGGAAACGTAGGCAGTGATGGGGAGTTTAATAGTCGCTATATCTAGGTTGACAGGTCTTTTCTTGTTCACGGTCTATCTCACCTTTATGCCCATCGCGGGCAGGTTTAAGAATAAGCGCTTCATTTTTTATCATTTAAAAATGATCTTAAATGAAACACGCCCTGCAAGTCGCGCAGCATTATAGAGATTGGCCTCTGGAAACACAAACAAAAAGCCGTGCAGAATCCCCGCCAAAGCAGCGCATCAAAATATCACGCCACTTTTAACGATACTTTTACGCAACGTATTGAATACGTTAAAAGATTTGAAAATAGATGCACCACCAATAGACATATTTAAACTTTTCGCTCCACATAAGTGCAGCAGTATCGATGGGTTTTTCAGCAAAGCGAGGTGGCGCCGCAAGAGCACTCAGTGGTGACGCGAAAATTTTCAAAAAAGATAAAAGAAATTGCCCCAGAGATGTGCCAAAAACTTTCGCCTTAACAATTAAGTCATCTATAATGCCGCTCGCAAACGGCAGCGTCAGCCCACCACAAGAAGCTGACTAGTCCATAAAAAACGTAGCCGGCCTATGACGCTATTAAAGGTAGAGCTAATTGTTTAACGCAAAGCTACCTACAGTTTTTATCAGTTGAGTAGAGCGAAACATGCTTTTCTCAAGCCTTTGGTCTTAATCAGTAAGCACAGGAGTCAGTAATGACTGACAAGAAAGCACATCTCTCGATTGATGGCATTGATTCGACAATTGAATTACCTATTTATGCCAGCACAATCGGACCTGACGTTATCGACGTTACCAGTATTACCAAGAATGGCTTTTTCACGTTTGACCCAGGCTTTATGTCCACTGCCTCATGCGAATCCAGGATTACGTATATTGATGGCGATGAAGGTGTGCTGCTCCACCGCGGTTATCCGATTGAACAACTGGCTGTCTCTTCTGATTATCTCGAAACTTGTTATCTCTTGTTAAATGGCGAATTACCAACCCCGGCGCAAAAAGAAGAATTTACTGCCGCGATCAAAAAACACTCCGCTGTCGATCCCTCCATTGCCAATATCATCAAGAGCTTCAAACGCGAATCCCACCCGATGGCGATTTTGTGTAGTGCTGTCGCAGCCCTGGCCGCGGTATACAACGATGAAATCGATATTACCAACGCTGAAAGCCGCAAGCTGACGGCTTACCGATTGATTGGTCAAATGCCAACCTTGTCGGCAATGGTTTACAAACACCGAAAGGGCGAAGAGTTTATTGCCCCGGATGACAGCCTGAGCTATGCCGAAAATTATTTGAACATGACCTTTGGCACGGCTGGCAAAGCGCCTAACGTGAGCAAAACGATTGCCAAGGCCATGGATCGTATTTTTGTATTGCATGCAGACCATGAACAAAACGCATCGACATCTACCGTGCGCCTGTCCGGCTCTTCAGGCACCAATCCATTTGCCGCTATCGCTGCTGGTATTTCAACCTTGTGGGGCCCTGCCCATGGCGGCGCCAACGAGGCGGTATTGGAGATGCTGGAAGAAATCGGCACTGTGGAAAATATCGAAGCTTGTGTGGCACGCGCTAAAGATAAAACCTCTGGCTTTCGCTTGATGGGCTTTGGTCACCGCGTTTACAAAAACTTCGACCCTCGCGCCAAGGTAATGAAGCAAACTTGCGATGAAGTTCTCGCAGAATTAGGCTTGGAAAATGATCCACTGCTGGCAATTGCAAAACGCCTCGAGCAAATTGCGCTGGAAGATCCATACTTCATTTCCAAAAAGCTCTATCCTAACGTCGATTTCTATTCCGGTATTATCATGAAAGCGATCGGTATCCCGACCGAGATGTTTACCGTGATTTTTGCTTTGGGCCGCGCAGTAGGTTGGTACTCCCACTGGGATGAAATGGTAAGTGGTCCTTACAAAATTGGCCGCCCACGCCAGCAATACACTGGCAGCCCGAAACGCGACTATCCAAAAAAGTAAGACCTAAAAAGTAATCACTGTGAAAGCTACAAACAAGAGAGGCCGCGCTGAAAACTGCGGCCTTTTTTGTTGATGCTGCACCCGCAACGCGCCCGCCTACCGCATTTCAATCAGTTCGCGCACAATTTCAAACAACTGCTAAAGCGCCGATTCAGAAATTCCCTCTATACTCCCACTCCAGAACGCGCAGATCTCAGTAATCGCGAGCTGCAATCACACGAATAATCATCGCCATTTTTTCATAGGGAGTTGTTATGCCGCACACCTTTGTTCGCGTCCTGATCAGCCTTTTGCTGCTTGTTGGCAGTCATATACAGGCAGGTGAGATTCCTTCAGCTCTGCAAGACTGGCAAGACTGGGTCTTAAAAAAGCACCCTGAAATTCACTGCCCGTTTTTGTATAACGATACCCAGCGCACCTGCACCTGGCCCAGTGAACTACTTATTGAAGCAGATACACACGGCGCTCAGTTCACCCAACGGGTGGAAACATTTGCCGACACTTGGGTGAGGTTGCCCGGGAGTACAGGATTCTGGCCACAGAATCTGCGCGATACCAACAATTCACTCGCGCAGGATAAATTAGTCATCCGCGAGCGCGCCGGAACCCCTGAAGTTTTCCTGCCTCCCGGCCCCTACACATTACAAGGCCATATCCGCTGGAGCGGCATTCCTCGCACATTGAGCATCCCATCCACTTCCGGGATCATCAAGCTGGGACTCAACGGTACCAGCGTAGCCACTCCATCGCTCGAAAGCGATAGCCAGCTCTGGTTGACCGCAACACAAAATGCGCAGGAAACCCAGCAGCAAGACAGTTTGCAGGTACGCGTTTTTCGCAAACTGGATGATGGTATTCCCCTAAAGATCAGCACCCGCCTGCAATTGGATGTGAGCGGCAAAGAGCGCGAAATACAACTGGGGCAGATGTTGCTCGATGGCTTTACCCCTATTTTGTTTAATAGCAGCCTACCTGCCCGCCTTGAAGCCGATGGCAAGCTGCGCGTGCAAGTTAAACCGGGCAGTTGGGAAATCGAACTGCATATGCAGTCTACCCA
>NZ_JBRFPI010000033.1:0-19456 GCF_053579595.1 Cellvibrio sp. | reverse complement strand
TCAACACAATTGGTGTGGTGTTATTGATAGCACGAAATTGTTTAACAATTTCGAGGGTACCGCGCAAACTGATGTGATGCTCAAGCGCACGCTCGTGACCTTTTTGAATCACCGGGCCTTCAGCCATAGGGTCAGAAAAAGGCACACCTAATTCAATCACATCAACACCCTGCTCGACCAACGCATGCAAGGTTGGCAAAGTGGCTTGGGGATAAGGATCACCATTAACCACATAGGCGACTAATATTTTTTTGCCCGCCGTTTTGGCTTGGCTCAAATGCTGGGAAATACGACTCATCGACAATTCCTGATTTTTATTTGCCGCCCAGTAAGCGGCATCTTTTAAAAAGCTTGTTGACGCTTTGGATTAAACGGTAATGCCATCCAATCCGGCGACAGTCAAAATATCTTTATCGCCGCGACCGGAGAGGTTGGCGATAATAATTTGGTCTTTGCTCATGGTCGGAGCCAGTTTTTCCACATAGGCCAGGGCATGGCTGGATTCCAGCGCCGGCATAATACCTTCAGTTTTGGTAATTTTGCGAAATGCGGCCAAAGCTTCGTCATCATTGATCGCCACATAATTTACGCGGCCAATATCTTTTAACCATGAATGCTCAGGACCTACACCGGGATAATCCAAACCAGCCGACACTGAATGGGTCTCGATAATTTGGCCGTTTTCATCTTCCATCAAATAGGTGCGATTGCCATGCAATACACCGGGAATACCTTTATTCAATGGCGCGGCGTGTTTACCAGTTTCGATACCCAAACCACCCGCCTCAACTCCGTACATTTTTACGGATTCATCAGTGAGAAATGGATGAAACAAGCCTATTGCGTTGGAACCACCACCTACACAGGCAACCAACGCATCGGGCAAACGACCGGCTTGCTCTAAACATTGGCGACGAGCTTCGCGACCAATAATCGATTGGAAATCGCGTACCAGTTGCGGATAAGGATGAGGGCCTGCAACAGTGCCGATAATGTAAAAAGTATCATCAACATTCGTCGCCCAATCACGCATAGCTTCATTCATCGCATCTTTTAACGTGCGTGAACCAGAGGTTACCGGGAATACCTCTGCCCCCAGTAATTTCATGCGATACACATTGAGTGCCTGACGCTTAACATCTTCGGCGCCCATATAGACGCGGCATTTCAAACCCAAACGCGCAGCAACTGTCGCAGTAGCAACACCGTGTTGACCTGCACCTGTCTCTGCAATGACACGGGTCTTGCCAGTGAACTTCGCAAGAAGTGCCTGGCCAATAGTGTTGTTTACTTTATGTGCGCCGGTGTGATTTAAATCTTCACGCTTCAGATAAATCTGCGCACCACCCAACTCACGGGTCCAGCGTTCAGCGAGATACAGTGGCGAAGGACGGCCAACATAGTGCGCCATGTCCTTATCAAATTCGGCCTGAAAGCCGGGGTCATCTTTCAAATTAAAATAGATAGATTGGAGTTCATCGAGCGCATAAATCAGCGTCTCGGAAACAAAGCGGCCGCCATAGGGGCCGAAGTGACCTTCCGCATTGGGGAAAGCACTGTAATCAATAGCTGAAAACTGCTCAGTGTTATTCACCGTTTAATCACCTGTAAGAAGCCGGTACATACTGCACATCAAGATGCAGCAAACCGCGCGTTATTGATAAAAGAGGTTATTTTGTCGTGATCTTTTTTACCGGGTGCCGATTCTACACCACCGCTGACATCAACCCCATAGACTTGGGTCGCCCGAATAGCATCGGCAACGTTGGCAGCAGTTAAACCTCCTGCCAAAACCAAAGGTCTGGCTGGTTGCCGTGGCACTCGCGCCCAATCAAAGGTTTCACCTGTACCACCCGGCACTCCGGGGCGATAGGCATCCAGTAAAATACCTGACGCACTGGGATACCCCGCTATAGCAGCCGCCACATCCAGTTCAGGCCGCATACGAATTGCCTTCATATAAGGGCGCGCAAAAGACTCACAATAAGCAAGATCTTCCTCACCGTGAAATTGCAATAATTGTAGCGGTACTTGTTTCAATACGGCATCCACAAACTCTGGATCAGCATTCACAAACAATCCGGTAACAACGGTGAATGGCCCCGCTGCCAATGCAATCGCGCGCGCCTGCACAATTGTTACTGCACGTGGGCTGGCAGCATAAAAGACCAAACCCAAGGCTTCCGCACCCGCATCAACTACTGCTACAGCGTCTTCAACACAGGTTATACCGCAGATTTTGACTCGCGTTCTGGACAAACTCAGGCTCTCCAATCGCTATTGGCACACATGCAAAATGAGGGGTGAAGCAAAAATAAGGCGGGGATATTAACAGAAACAACTGCGAAAAGCCGCAAAACGGCGAGGGCTCATTTTTCATTGAGGTGCAAAACCACCTAGCGGCTCAGCAAAAAATAATGGCCCCGGAGGACACACTGACAAACCAAAATGGACCGGGTAATCGACGCCCACCAAATAAAGGCCAAAAGGTTTAGCCGTTACACCGCCAGCGCTGCGGTCGCGCGCCGCCAGCACCTCTGCAACCCAGCTGGACGGCTTATCACCCGCTCCCACCGCCATCAGTACACCGACAATATTGCGCACCATATGATGCAAGAATGCATTGGCCTGCACTTCCAAAATAATCAAATCCCCGCGGCGCACCAGATGCAAATACTCAATCCGCCGTACCGGGCTTTTCGCCTGGCACTGGGTTGCACGAAACGATGTGAAGTCATGCTGACCGACCAAATAGGTTGCAGCTTCACGCATGGCATCAACATTGAGCGGGCGCGATGACCAGGTCACCTGGTCATGCAATAAACCGGATGGGGTTTTGGCATCGGTCATCAAGTAGCGATAAGTGCGGTTCAGTGCGCTAAAACGCGCATGGAATTGCGGTACAACCTCACGCGCCCAACGCACCGACACTGAGTCAGGTAAATATGGCCGGGTACCACGCAACCAGGCTTTTTCCGGGCGCAAGGCAAGCGTATCAAAATGGATAACCTGATTAGTCGCATGTACGCCAGCATCGGTCCTGCCAGCACAAACGAGGCTGACAGGCTCATCCGCCACTGTAGATAAGGCCTTCTCCAAAGACTGTTGCACAGTTTTAACGCCGTTTGGCTGCACTTGAAAACCGTGGTAGTCCGTCCCCTTATACTCAATACCCAAGGCAATACGATGCATCCCGTCGGGCCAAATAGTATCGGCCACCACCTCACCATTGCGGACATAGGGCTTGGAACTGGGGACGTAGTTTTCACTCATGGGAATAGACCATCAAACAGAAACCAAACTGCACAAAATAAAAAAGCCTTGCACCGGAATGCAAGGCTTTGCGATCAGGAGAAAATTAGCCTATACGGCCGAGCAACTCATTGGCTTCTTTACGCTGCTCGTCATTACCTTCACCGAGGACTTCAGAGAGGATATCTTTCGCACCCTCACTATCGCCCATATCGATATAAGCGCGCGCCAAATCCAGCTTGGTTGCAGCTTCATCGGCATCGGCAAGGAAATCCAATTCGGCATCCATATCGTCATCCGACAAATCGGCCAGTGCAGCCTCGTCGCTGGAGAACTCATTCAAATCGATATCATCTGAGTCGCCTGAAAAATCTGACAGCGCCTGCGCAAACAAATCTTCGTCATGCTCCTCTTCGGCATCAACCAACGCAGGTTCGTCCGCTATAGCTACAGGCGGGACAGGTTCTGGCTGTGAAGGAATTTCATCCTGCAATTCCAAATCAACAATATCATCCACCGCGGCAAACTCAGCGCCGTCAAACTCAGCAGACTCGCTTAACTCACCAAGATCATCTTCAAGCGCAGCAAGATCCAAATCACCATTAGCCAAGGCCTCTTCTTCAAGGCTAAAAGTATCATCATCTAATTCAAAATCTGGTAGCAATTCATCAGCACTTGTTTCAGCAAAGGTTTCAGTATCATCGGGGAAAATCACCAGTTCTTCAGCAGTATCTTCTGCACCAAAATCAACCAAGTCGTCATCCAACTCAAAATCCATGGATGTTTCAGAATTATCCAAATCATCAGTCAAGCTCAGCTTCGACGTAGAAAAATCATCTTGTGCAGATTTCACATCAGAGATGTTGGGATCTTCAAGCGCGTAATCTTCATCTTCACCCAAAAGATCATCATCAAAATCTACATCCAGGCTTTCCATTTCATGGTCAAGCGCCGCCAGATCGACATCATCAACATTCATGTCCAGATTAAAATCATCAGCCGACACATCCAATGACTCAGGCTCTGCAGCAACAAGCTCAACAGGCTCTTCTACTGCCGACTCATTCAGCTCAAGGTCATCACCCAAATCGAAATTGAATTCCTCTTCGATTGAAGGAGCCTTAACCTCCAGATCCTCAGGCAGAGTATCTGCTTCCAAATTATCGAGAGCCAGTGACAACTCAGACAAATCATCAGCTTCCGCACCCTGATCATCACCAAAATCCAATTGGAATTCATTCTCTACTGCTGCAGGCGCATCGGTGATAGCAGCTGAGAGATTGGACTCGTCATCGTCCAGATCAAGGTCAAAATCAAAACTGGTTGGCTCACTTGCTGCTGCAACCGGAGCAACAGACAGGTCATCATCAAGATTAAAATCATCGAGGGAGAATTGATCCAAATCTGCATCCTGTGCTTCATTTGCCACTGAAGCGGCGGGATCAAATTCACCCGCACCGGAGATACCTTCACGCAACTCAGATGCGCGCGCCAGCAAGGCTCCGCCAGCCAAAGGCAAGAGCGCCGCATAATGCTTGTCAAATGCAGGGCCATTTTGTTGCTGGGAATAAACTTCCAGCAACTTCATGCGAATATCGGCCGAGTCAGGATCTTTTTGCAGGGCATTGAGCAGCATTTCCTCTGCCTGATCCAGCTTACCGTAAGCAATATAAATATCCGCTTCGCCAACTACATCGCCCGTTTCAGCAACAGCGGTCGTTTCATTAGTTTCATCAAACAGTGATGCTTCATCGATTTCATTGAAGTGATCTGCATCATCGGCCACTTCTTCATGCTCACCAGCGGAATCATCCATGGCAAAAACATCATCCTGCTCTTCCTCCTGCTGCTCCTCAGCCTGCTTGCGGCGGCGGTAAGCAAAATAGCCTGCACCTGCCAACCCCAAAATCCCCAAGCCGATCCAAGGAGCATTTTCAACTGCAGTATCGACCAATGTAGATTCAGGTTTAGGTGGAACAATCACCTTCTTCGGCGGGGCTGGTTGTGGTGGCGCTACTGCAGCAACACTGGATGCAGCAGCTTCAGAGCTAGCAACAGCAGCCACTTCAGCAATTGGCTCTGCAACAGTGGGAGCCTCTAATACCTGTGCTGCAGATGACACACTCTGGCCAGCTGCCACTTGTAGTGCACGCAGCTTTTCATTGCTTACTTCAACCAAACGCTCCATGGTTTCGATCTGAGCTTCGAGATCTTTTACCCGTGAACTTAATTCGGTATTTTCCGCTTTGGATTTATCCAGCTCCTCCAAAGTCACAGCCAACTCAGACTCCAGCGCCTTGCCTGCGCCATCGTTAGCGCCACTACCTTGGCCTGCGCTAGCGGTACCTGTTGAAGGCGCTGCCAGCTTTACGCGCCCACTTACTTCGGCAGATTCAGTACGGGTTGAGCTGGTACGACGCGATGCATTTAACTGTGCACCTGAATCTGAGTCGCCTGTAGCCTGAGCGAATTGACTCACAGCATCAGACTTATTAAGCGATTTCATCTCGCTCGCATCGGGAACACGCAATACTTGCCCGCGACGCAATCTGTTGATATTGCCGTTAATAAAGGCTTCAGGATTAGCGCGATAGAGCGCCATCATGCTCTGATGGACTGAAACGCTGGAATCAGGGCGTGCACGCAGCGCAATTTCCCAGAGGGTATCGTTGCTGCGAACTTCATATTCATCGCCACTCAGACTGGGCTGGCGAGCACTAGACGCCGGGCGCGGCTCACTAGTGTAGCCGGAATCTGACGTCGCTTTAGGTGTTGATGTGGTAGTGCGCGGTTGGTGCGATTTATTATTGGTGACAGGAGTTTGCACTGCTTGTGTAGCACCGCCTTCATCAAAAGTAGGCAGATCCATTAACAGGGTGTATTCGCGCAACAAACGACCTGCAGTCCAGCGGGCTTCAATCAAAAAATTCAGGTAGGGTTCGCGAACCGGGCTGCGCGAGGTGATAACCACCTTGGGGCCATCAGCAGCTTCAAGGTCTACCTGAAACTGGAACTCTGTGTAGAAAAACAAACGGTCTACGCCATTGCGTTCAAAGTCAGCCGGGGATGCCAAAGCAACCAGAATCTGCTCCGCCGTAAGATCGCGCGTATCAAGTAGCTTGACCTCGGCCTCAAGTGGCTGGTTGAGCGTTGACTTGAGCTTAACCTCACCCAATCCCAATGCACTGGCATAAGGCGACAGCACAAGGGATGTAAGACCACAGGCTAAAACCAACTGACGAAGACGCATAGCGCTATCCTTTTATTATTCCACGGCTGAACTAAACACGATTAGTCAGACATTTTAGTTGATTAACACAGCTTGATGAGTAAATGAAGCTGTGCTGGTGAGGCATAAAACCTCGAATGAATCTTCAGTATCGTTCGTAAGTATTCATTATAAATAGGTTTTTATCAATACTCGGGGTCTTGACAAAGACCAAACAAAGCCGCTTTTTTGATAGTTTTCAGGAGTGATTTTACAAAAATGTGAAAAAGGACTGACATTTAAATCCTTATTTACCCCTAAAGCGGTTATAAAAAGCAAAAACCCCAAGGGTGTTGCCAACCTTGGGGTTTGTTTTTTACCAGGACTGAATAAGCAGAAAACGGCTTATTTTGACCCTTTCAGAATACGCAGCATGCGGCGCAACGGCTCGGCCGCTCCCCACAACAACTGATCGCCAATCACGAAAGCAGAAATATATTCTGGCCCCATATTGAGCTTACGCACTCGACCCACACCAATTTTGAGACCACCGGTGATAGAGGCTGGCGTCAATTCCTGCTCAGTGATGCTACGGTCGTTTGGTACAAATTTAACCCAATCATTGCCTGACTTGATGATGGATTCAATCTCTGCAAGCGGAAGATCCTTTTTGAGCTTGATAGTCAACGCCAAACTATGGCACCGCATGGCACCAATGCGCACACACAAACCATCAACCGGGATGGTGTCGGCATTCCCCAAAATTTTGTTAACTTCAGCCTGACCTTTCCACTCTTCTTTGGACTGGCCATTATCCAATTGCTTGTCGATCCAAGGGATCAAACCGCCAGCAAGCGGAGCTGGAAAAAATTCGCGCGGCACGTCGTTACGGATAGTGTTAGCCACTTTTCTGTCGATATCCAAAATCGCAGACGCTGGTGTTGCCAACTCATCAGCCACAGCATCATGAATCACACCCATACCTTTCAACAATTCGCGCATGTGGTTTGCACCACCACCCGAAGCTGCTTGATAGGTCATAGAGCTAACCCAATCCACCAAGCCCGCATGGAACAAACCACCTACACCCATCAGCATGATGGAGTTAGTGCAGTTACCCCCAATAAAATTTTTAACGCCTTTTTTCAGCGCCGAGTCGATAACACCCTGATTAACCGGGTCAAGAATAATGACCGCATCATCTTCCATACGCAGACTGGAAGCCGCGTCGATCCAATAGCCATCCCAGCCAGACGAGCGCAGTTTCGGAAAAATCTCATTGGTGTAGTCACCACCTTGGCAGGTGACGATCACATCCAATAGCTTCAAATCATCAACTGAATAAGCATCTTTCAATGCAGGTAATCCAGCGGCAACAGCCGGGGCAGCACCACCTACATTTGAAGTGGTAAAAAATACGGGTTCGATAGCTGCAAAATCATTTTCTGCTTGCATACGCTCCATCAACACAGAGCCGACCATACCGCGCCAACCTACAAAACCTACTTTCATCTCAGTCTCTCTTTAACAATTCACAAGCTAATGATTAGGCCAGCGCTGCAACAACAGCATCGCCCATTTGCGAGGTAGATACTTTGGTCTTACCTTCCGTATAAATGTCTGCGGTGCGATAACCCTGATCCAACACCTTGCCGACTGCAACCTCAATTGCATCCGCAACCTGAGGATAACCGAGCGAATAACGCAGCATCATGGATACCGACAAAATCGTCGCGAGCGGGTTAGCGATGCCCTGCCCGGCGATATCCGGTGCAGAACCATGGCAAGGCTCATACATACCGCGACCATCTTTATCCAATGACGCCGACGGCAGCATACCGATAGAGCCCGTCAACATAGCTGCCGCATCGGACAAAATATCACCAAACATGTTCCCAGTCACCAACACATCAAACTGTTTTGGCGCGCGCACCAATTGCATAGCGGCGTTATCAACATACATGTGCGACAACTCTACATCCGGATACTCTTTATGCAGGGTATCCATCACTTCGCGCCACAACATAGTCGCCTCAAGCACATTCGCTTTATCAACCGAACAGACTTTACCATTACGCTTGCGCGCCATTTCAAATGCAGTACGGCCGATGCGGATAATCTCGCTCTCGGAATATTTGTAGGTGTTGTAACCTTCACGCTCGCCATTTTCCAATACGCGAATACCGCGCGGCTCACCAAAATAAATACCGCCTGCCAATTCGCGTACGATCAAAATATCCAGGCCAGAAACCACTTCCGGTTTCAGAGAAGATGCATCCACCAATTGTGGATATAACAACGCCGGGCGCAGATTCGCATACAAACCCAATTGTGAACGGATCTTCAGCAAACCTTTTTCCGGGCGAATCGAGCGGTCCAATTTATCCCACTTGGGGCCACCCACAGCTCCAAGCAAAATCGCATCCGCTTTACGCGCTTTTTCGAGCGTCGAATCCGCCAGCGGAACGCCGTGCGCATCAATTGCGCAACCGCCCATCAATTCGTTTTCAAAGGTTAAGCCCAAATCGAATTTAGCATTAACCACATCCATCACCTTGCGCGCTTCACGCACAATTTCAGGACCGATGCCATCGCCTTCCAAAATTAAAATATGTTTGCCCACAAGTATTCTCCAACAAAATTTTTAGGATTTTATACCTAGCTTAAAGAGCACGACTGCTACAGCAATAGTAAGTCCAGCACTTAAAATAATCTGCACATATTGATGCAGCCTATCAAGACACCTTTGCTCAGACTGTTCCATCTCACCTAACCTACCAACCGCACAAAGCCGAATAAACTCCACCTCTAATCTAAAAGGATTTTTAGATTGAAGATCAGCAGTCTTAAGCAAAATACCATCCAATCGGTGAATTACACTTTTTAATTCTTCTTTAGTTAAATCCCTTTTATAAACTAAATTTCTATAATTTTTTCTATCTTCAGCAGTACAACTAATCTCATCCAAATTATCGGCCATACGCGCCTCTCAAAGACTTATTTCACCACATCAAACAACCAAGGAGCTTCAACGCGCTTTTTGGCTTCGTAGGCGCGAATGGCATCGGCATGCTCAAGGGTTAAACCAATGTCATCCAAACCATTTAACAAGCAATGTTTGCGGAATTCATCCACATCGAACGCAAAACTTTCACCGCCTGGGGTTTTAACAACTTGAGCAGCCAAATCAATCGTCAACTGATAACCTTCGGTTGCGTACATTTCATTAAACAACTGATCGACATTCTCATCACTTAATACGATAGGCAGCAAACCATTCTTGAAACAATTGTTATAAAAAATATAGGCAAAACTGGGGGCGATCACACAGCGAAAGCCGTAATCATCCAATGCCCAGGGCGCATGTTCGCGGCTGGAGCCACAACCGAAATTTTCGCGCGACAACAGTACAGTCGCACCTTGGTAACGTGGAAAGTTCAGTGGAAAATCCGGGTTTATTGGGCGCCCTTCGCAACTTTGATCCGGCTTACCTTCATCAAGGTAGCGCAGCTCATCAAACAAATTTTTTCCGAAACCGGTACGTTTAATCGATTTCAAAAATTGCTTGGGAATAATCATATCGGTATCGACATTGGCGCGATCCATAGGAGCAGCAACGCCCTGCAAAACGGTAAAACTTTTCATCGCGGTCTCCTACTGATTAATTGAATGTGCGCACATCGACAAAATGACCCGCAATCGCAGCGGCAGCAGCCATCGCCGGGCTCACCAAATGCGTTCTGCCACCGTAGCCCTGGCGCCCCTCAAAATTGCGATTGGATGTTGATGCACAGTGCTCGCCATTACCTAATTTATCCGCGTTCATCGCAAGACACATAGAGCAACCAGGCTCACGCCATTCCAAACCAGCTGCGATAAAAATTTTATCCAGCCCTTCGGCTTCCGCTTGCGCTTTTACTGCACCAGAACCCGGAACCACAATCGCCTCTTTTACCGATGACGCCTTGGTGCGGCCTTTCACCACTTCAGCTGCGGCGCGAATATCTTCAATGCGCGAATTAGTGCAAGAGCCGATAAATACGCGATCAACATGAATCGAGGTAATGGGTTGATTAGCCTGCAGGCCCATGTATTGCAATGCGCGTAACATACCCTCGCGCTTGACCGGATCAGTTTCTTGCGCCGGATCGGGCACCTTGTCTTCTACAGAAACAACCATCTCCGGCGAGGTACCCCAACTCACTTGCGGCTTGATCTCAGCACCGTTTAATTCAACGATCGAATCGAAGTGTGCGCCCTCATCACTCACATAATTTTTCCAATCGGCTACGGCTTTTTCCCACAATTCACCTTTGGGTGCATAGGTGCGCCCATTTACGTAGTCGATAGTCGTTTGATCTACCGCCACCATGCCGGCACGGGCACCCGCTTCAATCGCCATGTTACACACAGTCATACGCCCTTCCATGCTCATATCGCGGAAGACCTGACCACCAAACTCCATCGCGTAGCCAGTACCTCCGGCGGTACCGATTTTGGCGATGATCGCTAGCACGACATCTTTTGGTGTCACACCCAAACCGAGCTTGCCATCCACCTTAATGAGCATGTTTTTCATTTTTTTAGCGACCAGACATTGGGTCGCCATCACATGCTCTACCTCGCTTGTGCCTATTCCATGCGCCAAAGCGCCGAGAGCACCGTTAGTGGCGGTATGGGAATCACCACAGACGACGGTCATACCGGGCAAGCAGGCGCCGGTTTCAGGGCCGACCACGTGCACAATACCTTGGCGATGATCGTTGATTTTGAACTCGACGATACCGAACTCATCGCAGTTATCGTCCAGCGTCTGCACCTGAATCAAGGACACCGGATCTTCAATCCCCGCAACACCATGAGCACGCTCTTTTTGCGTGGTAGGCACATTGTGGTCTGGAGTGGCGAGGATGGAGTCCACACGCCATGGCTTGCGGCCAGCCAAACGCAGGCCATCAAACGCCTGCGGAGAAGTCACTTCGTGGACTATGTGACGATCTATATAAATGAGCGCAGAACCATCGTCGCGCTGCTGCACGAGGTGGGCATCCCAAAGTTTGTCGTAAAGCGTTTTAGCGGCCATGGTGTTCTCCAAAGGATCTGCTTACACGGTATTTGTTCTGGATCTTCAAGACGTACTTGCCTGGATAGCCTCGAGATCAATTAGTAAAGACGATAGTACGGCCAGAAAACCCATAAAACAAATTTATCTTTTTTATATATTGCATTCCTAAAAGGAATAGACTAAAAATAAAGCAATGGATACCCAACACTTATATGCATTTGTGGCAATTGCTGAACATGGTTCATTTTCTGCTGCCGCCGAACGCTTGCACCTTACCCAGCCCGCCATCAGCAAGCGCATTGCCCTGCTGGAGGAACAACTCAAAGCCTCTTTATTTGATCGTATTGGGCGGCAGGTTGCCCTAACCCAGGCGGGTCAGCTGTTGTTAAGCAAAGCCAAGCTAATCTTGGGCGAGGTCGCAGCCACGCAGCGCGCTATTGCTGATTTACAGGGCGACATCCAAGGCAAGCTAAGTATCGCCACCAGTCACCATGTAGGGTTGCATTATCTGCCGCCCTATTTGAGGGATTTTTCGACGCGCTACCCCCAGGTAAAACTGGATTTACACTTTCTCGATTCGGAGCAGGCTTACCATGAAATACTCCAAGGCAGATTTGACATCGCCACTATTACGCTCGCGCTTCAACAAGATGCACGCCTCAAGAGCGAAACCCTCTGGCACGACCAACTCCATTTTGTCGTCGCGCCCACACATGCACTTGCAACGCAATCGCATCTTCAGTTGGCCGATTTAAGTCAGCACCCGGCGATAATGCCGGATACCAATACCTACACCACGCAGCTCATTAAAAACTTGTTTGACCGCCAACAACTGCCATTGAATATGGGCATGGTATCCAATCACTTGGACACTATAAAAATGCTGCTGAGTATTGGGCTTGGTTGGGGCGTTTTGCCGCGACGCATTATTGATGATGAACTACATATTCTGGATATTGACCAGCCACCGATTATGCGCCCACTAGGCTACATACATCACAGCCAGCGCACCCTGAATAATGCCGCACGAGTCTTTTTGGATCTATTACAAAATAAAGTAATTGACTCCTAACCCTTACTCACACTACCAAGCGTAATATTCACAAGCACTACGAACTTTTCGTCACACTCAATTACACCACCCGATAAAACTTTACTTTAAGCTTCAGGATTTTTTATGAAACTATTTTCTCCTCTTGTGAACTTTTCGCTCTGCACACTTGCATTGACCACTGCATACCAGGCTAATGCCGATACGCTATTCGGGATTTATGCAGGTGCAGGCACATGGCAAAGCGAATACGCTGGCGAAATAGGCAAGCCAGCCACTTCGACAGGTGATTTGGGCATGAGCGATAGCAATAATAATTTTTACTACATCGCTGTCGAACACCCAATTCCCTTTTTTCCCAATATCAAAGTTCAGCAAAATAACATCACCAGCGAACAAAGCAGCGTGATTGAAAATAATTTCAGCATTGGGAATATTGGCTATCCGAGCGGTAGTACAGTTGCAACTGATTTTGATTTAAGTTACACCGACGCCGCACTTTATTACGAGCTACTCGATAATTGGCTGACACTGGATCTCGGTGTCACACTGAGAAAATATTCAGGCTATCTGGAAGCAACAAGTGCAAGCTCCAGCGATAAAACGGATATTGATATATCCGTTCCACTCGCCTATGGACGCATGCAATTTGATTTACCTTTAACCGGTTTCTTTGCGGGATTTGAAGGCAATTACATCAGTTATGATGGCAATGATTTAGCTGATTACAGTGCAAAAATCGGCTATTCATTTGACTCAGCATTAGATGTAGGCGTTGAAGTTGGGTATCGCGCACTGACCGCCAATATTGATGATGAAAATGTGCATACAAATGTGGAGATAAAAGGCCCCTTTGCAGCTGCACTTTTTCATTTTTAATTATTGCCTGAGATAAGCCTCACTGCGCTGCAGTGAAGCTTATGATTTCCACCCGGCTCACAAGTAGCAAGCCATCAAAATGCATCCAACTTAAAGCACAAATTATGATCGCCACTAGAAAAACCATGACCTAGATCCAATGACCCCAAGGGTGTTTCGCCACCTAAATAAATTACTCCGGAATCACGCCAGTCGCCCTCATCGGCCATCGTATAAATAGTTTGCAATTTTGCCGCCTTCACAGCAAATCCCATCCGTAGATCACCATCTTTTTCCTGCGGTAATTCAGCAGGCAATAGCCTCAGACATCCATACACAGGTCTATCCAATCGGCTTTCGCAAGTTTGTCACGCATGGACTGCAGTGATGGCTCTGCCGCACAAGAACCAGCAACCAAACCACCCATACTGGAACCCACCACACAATTGACCTAAATACACTCGCGCTCCAGAACCTCCAGCACACCTATATAAGCCGCGCCACGCGCGCCACCGCTCCCCAACAGCTACGCAGTGTGCTGTGTTTCCGCTGCTAAATCCGCCATAGGTAAAAGAGCCAACATTATCAATAAAACAAGAGAGTTATTCGTCTACACGAGGCCCCTTCATTTCTAGATACGCAAATAAAAAAAACCATAATAACCAATGTATTTATTGCTGATATCGCCCCGATGATAATGCGATCATTTTTTAACCTAAGAATAAGGCTGCATCTTAAAAATAATGAACAAACGATTGCCTTTTTGAAGGATAGATTTTCTAAAAAAATAAGCTTTTTAAGGATTAGTAAAACACCAATCATCGCTTTTACAGACCAAACAAACCATTTGTCTCGCAAAACCATTAATAATAGGAAAATTATCTTTATTTATGGTAATCATTAAAAAACCATCCCACTTTTTTACATTTATTAGGTAGAATGACCCATGAACTGATACTTTTAGGATATGACATCATGACCAATACCCAAGTCGATGACCTGAATGTGGTCTCGCAAGAACTGCTGATTTCCCCCGCAGAACTCAAGAAAAAAATCCCGCTGACCGACAAGGCGCGCGACGTTGTAACCCAGGGCCGCGAAGTAGTGCGTAATATCCTGGACCGCAAAGATCATCGGATTTTTGTGGTGATAGGCCCCTGCTCTATCCATGATGTAGCGGCCGCCAAAGATTACGCCCAACGTCTGAAAAAACTGGCGGATGAGGTCAGCGATACCATTTATGTAGTGATGCGCGTGTATTTTGAAAAACCGCGCACCACCGTAGGCTGGAAAGGTTTAATTAACGATCCGTACCTTGATGACTCCTTCAAAATTGAAGAAGGCCTGCATATCGGTCGTCAATTATTGCTGGATATCTCGGAAATGGGCCTGCCTACTGCCACTGAAGCGCTGGATCCTATATCGCCCCAATACCTGCATGATTTGATTAGCTGGTCAGCCATTGGGGCGCGCACCACCGAATCGCAAACCCATCGCGAAATGGCGAGCGGATTGTCGTCGGCCGTAGGTTTCAAAAATGGTACTGATGGTGGTCTGACAGTCGCGATTAACGCACTGCAATCCGTTTCAAAACCACATCGCTTCCTTGGTATTAATACGGAAGGCCAGGTAGCGATTATCCACACACGCGGTAATGGCTACGGTCATGTTGTATTGCGCGGCGGCAATGGCAAACCCAACTACGACTCGGTTAGTGTCGCCTTGTGTGAGCAAGAGTTGGCCAAGGCGAAAGTGGTGCCTAATATTATGGTGGATTGCAGCCATGCCAACTCCAACAAAAACCACGAGTTGCAAACGCTGGTGATGGAAAATGTGGCCAACCAAATTGTGGAAGGCAACAAATCGATCATCGGTTTGATGGTGGAAAGTAATATAGGTGCGGGCAATCAAAGCATTCCAGCCAATCTGTGTGACCTGAAATACGGTGTATCAGTAACCGATGCCTGTATTGATTGGGAAACAACTGAAAGAACCCTGCGTAAAATGCGCGACACCATAAAAGAGACACTGGCAAATAGAGTTAACTCCTGATTTAAAAATTAAGTGTCAGCATTAAGTTATTGATTAAACTAAAAAAGTGGCTTCAGGCCACTTTTTTTATACTCGAAGTGAGAGCCAAATCACGCACAAATTGTTAAATTTATCGACATTTACTAGGCCAAGCCTATGGTTTTTTAGAATTCTGACTGTTAGATTCTATTGACGAAGGAAAGCCAGTTGCCGGACGCAAGAATAATAATCTTCACCCACCTGCGGAGCACAACATGGCACTCAGCCAATCTATCCACCAATCGTCATTGCGATCGCACAGTCCTCACAGTTTTGATGTGGCCGAAGCAGTTCAACGCGGTGAATTAGTTCTCAGCCTCAGCACCATGTTGGGTTGTGACTACATTTTCGTCAGCCATAAAGGCATCCACGAATTGTTGGAAAGCCAGCGGCTGGCAACCACCATCCGTGAGTTGCTAGATATATTGGAAACATCCCCACACCAAAGCATGGTGGTTAGCGCCGATGAAGCTGCCAACGGCGAACTTGCTTTCACCCGCTACGATTACAAATGGGAGAACCGGCAAGTTTCCCAGGTGATTGCCACCCGAGTGACGCATGCTGATCAAGCCGACTTTATGCGTATGATGTTTGATTGCAGCACAACCTGCTAACACCCCAGCGCCCATTTATTAGCCTAAGCCCCAAAAGCCACAATTAACCTTGTGGCTTTTTCGTTTGGAAAAACGATTTTATTCCCAAACACCAAACTGGCAGAGCTGTGCTACTTTAAAGTCTATAACCTTATTAAATAATCCTGACTGAGTAGTGTTTATGTACATCACCCTGACAAAGATCCTGCGATGCGGGATATTGGTAGTAGCGGCTATTTCAGTACCGCTTCTGGCTGCGGAAACCAAAACTGTCATCACCAACATGAAATCCAATGTACAGACGGATTACATGAATGGCCTGCTCAAATTGGCACTCTCCTACTCGGATAAAAACTATATTTTCTCCACAACAAGCGAAGTCTACTCTCGTCCGCGCGTGGTGGAGTCAGTCAAATCAGGTGTTATTTCGGTGATGTGGGGCGGGACATCGGAAGAGATGGAGCGCGACTTTATCCCTATCAGGATTGATGCCTATCGCGGGCTAATGAATCACCGCCTGTTCTTTATTCGCCAAGGCGATCAAGCACGCTTTGACAAGATTAAAACCCTGGAAGACCTTAAACAAATTCGCCTTGGACAAGGACGCAGCTGGCAAGATGCCTCCATTTTGGAAAGCGCGGGGCTCAACGTAGTCAAAACCACCAAAAAACCCAGCCTCTATCATATGTTGGATGGTGGACGATTTGATGCCTTCCCACGCGGTGCCAACGAAGTCTGGACTGAATTGTCCGCATTTCCTGGCCTTAAACTCACGGTTGAAAAAAACCTTGTGTTGATCTACCCCCTTCCAACCTATTTTTTTGTCAGCCAAAAAGACCCTGTATTGGCCAAAGATATTGAGTTTGGACTTGAGTCAGCGATTAAGGATGGAGCCTTCAACAAATATTTTTACGGCAGCTCTGAAGTCCAGGAGGCGCTGGGAAAAGCGGATTTGGGCAAGCGTCGTGCTATCCGAATCAACAACCCCTATCTACCGAAGGCGACTCCGTTGGACCGCAAAGAGCTATGGCTGGATTTAATGGGAACCACCGCTTCAGCCAATTCGAGCAATCCAGTGGATGACACTTCATTACCCAATCCCCGGTAACGGAGGGGAAACTTTTTACGGAAAGTAGAATCCCATTCACGAATAGCCTGTTTAACGCCTGCGATAGGGTTGGCTTGTACCTGCCTTTAACCGTGTAATTCCGCTATAGTAAGAGCCCTGTTAAACCCCGACCCAGGTTGTAGCGGGTTGTTATGATCAGACTAATTAACACTGCTGCGCATTGACGCGTCCAGACACGCGCTTTGACTTTTTGAGACAAACTTTATGCAAATTGTTGTTGTAAGATCGCTAAAACTTACCCTGTTTAGCCTTATTGTCAGCC
The DNA here is from genome assembly GCF_053579595.1 of Cellvibrio sp. NCBI lineage: Bacteria > Pseudomonadati > Pseudomonadota > Gammaproteobacteria > Cellvibrionales > Cellvibrionaceae > Cellvibrio > Cellvibrio sp. The sequence continues at coordinate 1,968 of NZ_JBRFPI010000033.1, read as the reverse complement.
TGTCTTCATTGAGTTTTGCTGACAAAATCGATGTTCTCAAACCCACCCCCGAGCAAAGCAAAGCAGCGATTGATCTGGTGCAAAAGCTGGATAGCGAACACTACCGCGATCAGGAGTTTAACGACGCGCTATCCTCCCGCTACTTCGATGAATACTTAAAGTCACTCGATAGCGCCAAAAACTTCTTTATCCAATCCGATATTGCAGAATTCGAAAAATATCGCAAAACGTTCGACGACGACTATAAAAAGGGCGAACTCGACAACAGCTTTGCGATTTTCAATCGCTTCAATGAACGCATGATTGATCGTCTCGAAAAAGTGGTAAAAACTCTGGATGATCCAAAAACAAAATTCGATTTTGACGTCGAAGAGTCCATCGTGCTTGACCGCGAAAAAGCCCGCTGGCCAGCCAATCAAGCAGAAGCGGATAAGCTCTGGCAGCAATACCTTAAATCCAACCTGCTCAACTCTATGCTGTCAGGTAAAAAACTGGAAGAAAGCAAAACTACGTTGCGTAAGCGTTACGCCAACCAACTGCGCAGATTGAAGCAGCAAACCAATGAAGAAGCATTCAGTGTGATGATGAACTCACTCACCATGCTTTACGATCCACACACCAATTATTTATCACCAGAAAATGCCGAAAATTTTGACATTAGTATGTCGCTTGAGCTGCAAGGTATAGGTGCTGTTTTACAAAGCGATGAAGACTACACAAAAGTCAGCAGCCTGGTTGTCGGTGGCCCGGCACAGAAACAAGGCCAGCTAAAACCCAACGATAAAATTGTCTCCATTGCACAAGGCGCCGATGGTGAATTTGTCGATGTAGTTGGCTGGCGTTTGGATGAAGTTGTCAAATTAATTCGTGGCCCGAAAGGCACCATTGTGCGTCTGGAAGTTATCCCTTCAGACCCTACGGCAACGGCCAACAAAAATATCACTATTAAACGCGAAACAGTAAAACTCGAAGACCAAGCCGCGAAAAAAGCCATATTTGAAGTAAAGAATGGCGATAAAACCTTCAAGCTAGGTGTAATTGACATCCCTACTTTCTACATGAACTTTGAAGCCTACCAAAAAGGTGATCCCAACTATAAAAGTACAACACGCGATGTGTTCAATTTACTTAATGAATTAAACAAAGAGAAAGTAGACGGCATTATTATTGATCTACGCGATAATGGCGGCGGCTCATTGCCGGAAGCCGCCATGCTGACTGATCTGTTTGTCGATCCAGGCCCTGTTGTACAAATTCGCCAAAGTGACGATACCATTTCGCGTAACTATCGCGCCTATCAACCTGCAGTTTATCGCGCGCCTATCGCGGTATTAATTAATCGTTTGAGTGCTTCGGCATCAGAAATTTTTGCTGGCGCTATTCAGGATTACGGTCGCGGCATTATTATTGGCTCCACTACCTTTGGTAAGGGCTCTGTGCAGAATCTCGTCGAGCTAAAGCACGGCCGGTTAAAAATTACCGAAGCAAAATTTTATCGCATCTCCGGCGACAGCACCCAGCATCGTGGGGTAATTCCCGATGTGCAATTGCCGAGCTTGTTAGATCCGGACGACATTGGTGAAAGCAGTTATGACAATGCGCTGCCTTGGGATCGCATCCACCCGGCTCCGCACCAAAACTATTACACTATCAGCAAGTTTTTACCCAAGATTGAAACCAGCCATCAAGATCGGATGGCGCAAGATCCAGATTTTATCTTCCTGAACAAACAAAGCGCCATGTTTAAAGATGCGGCAGCAAAAAAAGAAGTATCGCTGCGCTTGGCCACGCGTCAGGCAGAACAACAACAAATGGAAAAGCGTGCACTGGATATGGAAAACCAAAAGCGCGCGGCCAAAGGTGAAAAACCTTATGCAGATTATGCAGCTCTAAAGAAAGCAAACGGTGGCGACGAAGACGAAGATGCACCACCTAAAGAGGCAGACAAAGAAATTATCCCGAAAGAAG
>NZ_JBRFPI010000032.1:0-19704 GCF_053579595.1 Cellvibrio sp. | reverse complement strand
ATCAATTTTGCGGTCGGGGCGGATGCTTTTGATATAGCCTTTGACTTTTTCACCGTAGAGCAAGGTGCGAAATGCTTCGTCGCGGAATATCAGACCCAAGTGGGTATGGTTGATAACAGCTTTGTAACCCATATCGCTGCGGCCACAAATGATTAAATCCACCGCTTGTTTTACACTCAGCCCACTCGCGCGTTCTTCCAAATGGCGACTCAAGCGCGATGAAGCAGTAATGCGGCCGGTGTATTCGTCTTGATAAATACACACTACATAAGAACGGCCTGCTTCCATGGGTTTGTGTTGTTCGCCGTAGGGCACCAGCAAATCTTTTGGTAGACCCCAATCGAGAAATGCGCCGACGTTGTTGACTTCTTTTACTTCGAGGAAGGCGCACTCACCAACCATGGCTTTGGGGGTAAGGGTGGTGGCGATAATGCAGTCATCGGAATCCAGATAGATAAACACATCCAGAATCCCACCGATTTTCATATCTTCGGTAACATAGCGCTTGGGCAATAATATGTTGCCAAACTTGCCCCCATCGAGAAAAATGCCGAAATCGGTGTGTTTGACGATGGTTAAGCGGTTTTGTCGGCCAATTTGTAACATACTGAACTCATTCTCGCGGTTAGGTGCAGATAAGACGGTTGCATCAATAGTGCACAGTTTATTAGCAAGGGTCGGTTAAGGCCAGTAAAACTCCCGCAGCCCCCTTGGTTTTGTTTACAGTCCTGTAGGTTTTTGATTTTTGTATCCGTTTAGAGTCGTTATTTATGCAGTTATTTTCGTTTGATTATGCCAATCGTGTGTTTAGTGTCGATGCAACCCCGGCGAGCGGGGAAGAAATTGTCGTAGTTGATGGTGCGGTGGTATCGCAGAAGCGCAATTTTGGTATTACCAGTGAGCATAGTTTTGTACTGGATGATCTGGGTGAAGTGAAATTGATCTATGTGCTCAATATGCGCGCGGCCGATGTCAATTATGAATTGTGGGTAAATGGTGAACGGGTGATTGAGGCTGCTGCGCCAGTATCGGTTGCGCAGCAAGATTCTTTTAGTGAAGCACAGGGACAATCTGATCAACTGGTTATGCCTGCCAATAAACCAACAAAATCCAATTCCTGGTTATCGATTGGCTTGGTTGCCTTTAAATTATTGAAAGCAGTGCAGGTTGTTAAGGTCGCGCTCCTGGCTGCATCCGTTGCTGTATATAGCGTGATGTTTACGTTGGAATTTGCGTTCGCATTAATTGCGGTGTTGGTGTTCCATGAATATGGGCATTTGCGTGCGATGAAAAAATTTGGCCTGCCCACCAAAGGTATGTATTTAATTCCGTTTGTGGGTGGCATTGCGGTGGGCGATATGCCCAAGACCCGCTGGCAGGATGTGTACATTTCCATGATGGGGCCGGTGTATGGTTTGATAATGACGGTGGCGTTTTATATTGTGTACCTCGTTACCGATAGCCATTTTGCCGGTTTGGTTGCATCCACCAGTGCGCTGTTAAATTTATTTAATTTAATTCCTGTCTATCCGCTCGACGGCGGGCGCGTGGTGAAATCACTGGTATTTTCCGGACGCAATTATTTAGCTTTGGTTGCGTTGCTTGCGATCTCGGCGGCGTGTTTTGTCTTGGCATGGAAATTAGGTTTTTATTTCATCACCTTTTTTATTGTGCTGGGTGTGATTGATATTGTGGCGGGTTGGCGCGTTGGTTTGGCAGAAGATATTACCCCGCTCAAAAGCTACGGCATTTGGTTTTCGGTGCTTTGGTATTTGGTAGTCGTCGCAATGTTTTTAGGAATGATTTTATTAATTGCACAGGATGGTTTACCCGGTTCGGAAATTGCGCTCAAGGTATTGGCATCTTAATCATCTAGGCGAATTTTTTATTTAGTGCAAAAGGCTTGCCGTATGGTGAGCCTTTTTTGTTTTCTGATCTAAACTTGAATGAGGCTAATGGCCTTGCCGGTTAGTTAAATAATGAAGTGCCGGCCAATTCAATAATTAAGAAAAGGAAACGCTTATGCACGCACATCTTCGTAAAAATCCTGTCGCTAAAAAAATTCTCGCCTCCGTTATGAGTGCTATCGCACTGACATCATTCAGTGGCGTGTTGTATGCGCAAATTGGCAGCGCCAGTTTGTCCGGTATTATTGAAGTGAGTGATAACCCCACAGCGGGGATCGAAGTTACCGCAGTCAATATCGCTAATGGCCACAGCTATAAAGTCGTCACCCAAGCCAATGGAGGCTATTTATTTACCGGGTTGCCGCCGGGTGATTACCGTCTGGCAATTGCAGGAAAAGATCTTCACGGGCAGCAACAAGTTAATTTGCGTGTGGGGCAGAAAGTCAGTCTGAACATTGAGCTTGGCCAGGCGACCCCTGAGCAACCGGTAGAAGAAATGTTGGTGTTAGGTACTCAGGTAAATTACAACCTGGGTGGTGAAATCGGAACCAATATTTCGCTGGAGCAGATTGAATCCCTACCGCAAACCACGCGCAATTTTTTGGCCTTTGCGGATTTGGCGCCCGGTGTGCAATTTAACGAGGGGCAGGATGGTAGCACCAGCATTCAGGGTGGTGCCCAGAGTCCGAATGCAATCAATATTTTTATCGATGGTGTCGGGCAAAAAAATTATGTTTTGCGCGGTGGCGTAACCGGGCAGGACGCCAGTCGCGGTAACCCTTTCCCACAATCCGCGATTGCAGAATACAAAGTCATCACCCAAAACTATTCCGCGGAATACGATCAACTCAGTAGTGCAGCGATTGTGGCAGTCACTACCTCTGGTACTAATGAATTTCACGGTGGTTTTTTCTACGATTATTCTGATGAGGGAATGCGCGAGAAAAACCTGAATGAATTAAAAAACAATAAAAAAATACCCAGCCAACAAATACAGTATGGCGTTAATGTCGGTGGGCCAATTATTCAGGACAAGCTGCATTTCTTTTTTGCCTATGAAGGGAAAAGTAATAGCGATCCGCGCGATGTCGTTGTGGGTGCCGGTTACGATGTGAATAAGTTGCCCGCTAATGTGCAAGCCAAGCTGGGCGGCGTTAGTGCGAGTTTTGAGGAGGATCTGTATTTCGGTAAATTGAGTTATGTGATCAATGATGCGCAAAAAATCGAGTTGACTGCCAAGTATCGAGATGAGACAGAATTAACCGGTATAGGTGGGCAGCGGCCACTCGAATTTGGCACTGATAAAAACAATGATGAAACCCGCGTTGTACTCAGCCATAACTGGCGCACCGATAATTGGCTCAATGATGCGCGTATCACCTATGAGGATTACACCTTTAATCCGCGCCCGCATACTCTGGGTAACGGGACTATTTTATTGAATGCGGGTAAACAACTGGTATTGAGCACGGGTGCAGGGCGTGACTATCAGGAAAAAAGCCAATCCGGTTGGGCACTGCAAGAAGATTTCACTTATATTGCCTTGGCAAACCATCAATTAAAAACCGGCATTAAATATAAGGAAGTTGAATTAACCTCGGTGGAGCAGCAGCCGTTTAATCCGCAATACAGTTACAACATCGATTATTCATGGACGCAGCCTTATATGGTGGAGTGGGGCGCACCTTTGGCCGGTATTGGCAATGGTGCTGCAGTGGCGGATAACAAACAACTCGGCTTGTATGTTCAGGATGACTGGAGTGCGACCGAACGTTTGACGATTAATGCAGGCTTGCGCTGGGATTATGAAGAGTCCGATGCGTATCTGGATTATAAAACGCCTGATGCTGTAGTGACTGCACTGCGTGGCTGGAGCAACCTCGACAATTCCAATATCAATGTCGATGATTACATCAGCACTGGCAGTAACCGCGATACATTCAAAGATGCCTGGCAACCGCGTTTGGGTTTTAGTTATGACATAGGCACCGATAATAATCTGGTTTTATTTGGCGGCGCTGGCCGCGCGTTTGATCGCAATTTATTTGATAATTTGCAATTGGAAGCCACTAAGGCCACCTTCCCAACCTATCGCGTCAATTTTGATTCAGAAGATCCGCAAAATAATTGCGATCCTGCTGCCAGCAATTGTGTGGCATGGGATCCAAAATATTTAACAGCGCAAGGATTGGAAGATTTACTGTATGCCAATACCGGAGCTGGACGTGAAGTGTATTTGGTAAATAATAATTTAAAAACACCTTACTCGGATCAATTTAGTTTGGGTGTGCGCGGCACTCTGGGTGAATGGGATGCAGAAGTCAGCTTATCGCATATCAAGAGTGAGGATGGTTTTGTCTGGATGCTGATCAATCGTCGCCCCGATGGCAGTTTTTTTGCACCGGGCACTAGCTGGGGGCAGCCATGGGCTTTTAGTATTCCTGGATTCAGTAATGGTTTAATCGGGATGAATGCTCTGGAATCAAAAGCCGATTCACTCTATATCAAATTGGATAAACCCAAAGCCGATGATTATTGGGGGATGACGGTTGCCTATACCTACACCGATGCGCAGGACAGACGCAAAGCGGGGGAGGTTTTTGCGCTGGATTATCCGGATATCGACGATTACGGTTGGCACGATTCGCTCTCGGTACCTGAGCATCGTTTGGTGATTGCCGCACTCTTTGATTTGCCGAATGGTTTTGATTTGTCGGCAAAATTAAATCTGGAAAGTGTAAAAACCTATCAGGGTACGGATTGCCGCGCCGGTTGGAATGCTTGCCGATACAATACTTTTCAACCGGATGGCGATGGCTTCCTCGGTTACAAACAATTGGATATTGCCATTAGCAAACAATTTGCGACGGGTATGATCGCTCAGGATAGTTATATCACTTTGCGCCTCGATATTTTGAATGTCACCAATGCGGTGAATCACGGCGGCTATCAGGATTGGTATGGTGAGCCAGGGAAAAATGCGAGTGATTTTGCAAAACCTAACGGCACCTTTAACGGGCCACCAACAACCTTGAAGTTGGGCGTGAATTGGGCGTGGTAAATTTGTGTGACGGATAAAAATAATCCCCGGCTTTTGGCCGGGGATTATTTTTTTGCGCTCGTCATTCCTGGTTAAACATGCTCGCTATAAAAACGGATCATCTTCGTCAGCAGGGAAGTAGCGTTCGGCAGTAATGACATCGGCCTTGATTCTGTGCGCGAGCAAATCATCGACATCCTGATTAACGCGGTTGATGAGCGGCAGGGCTTCATTGCGATCCAATGACTCAAGCAGTGCGTTGCCCCAGATGGAGACGTGGCGTAAATAAATCGTGCGCGTATCCGCTTTTTTCGCCCACTCGCCAGATACCAGTCGGCCGATGCGATTTATTTTGTAGCGAATTTCTTTTACCTGGCTTGGGTCTTCTACCTGGGCCACCAACTCGTTGGTCATCTTGATCCAGCCGCGGCGATACAATTCCCAGCCATTGTAAAAGCGCACAATCCAGGTGAGGTATTCCTCTTTAGTCTGGATTGTTTTATTGGCTTCATCTGCCTCATAGATTTTAAGGAAATAGGCGCGGGATGGCATATCGCTGGGCCAGGCATCTGCCTGCTTAGCAATTTTAGTACTGCTACAAGCGAAAAGGCTGCTGACCAATATTACTACGGCTATAACGCGGGTTAGGGTTGCGATTTTCTGCATAAACAAAATTGGGCTCTATGTAATACGCGGGGTTGTTGATGGAGTGTGGCGGACGAATGTTGCAGTAGTATAAAAGTTTGTACGCGTAATGGACAGGCGGGGAGTTGGTTTAAGGGTTATCAAAAAGTTATAGCCCCAAGCCAAGTCTCGGTTTGGGGCTATTAGGGTTACTCATAATGCTAGCGTTCGCGGCCACCGCGCATTTCAGTGCGGCCACCACGATCTGAATCCCCACCGCCGGTGCGCTCGATACGTTGTGGGCGTTCGCTGCGTTCCATCCGCTCCACTCGTTCTACCCGCGGCGCTTCACGGCGCTCTACTTGTTGAACCTGTGGGCGCTCAACCGGTTGGGCGCGTTCGACCGATTGGGTCCGTTCGAGGCGTTGAATGGTCGGGCGTTCAACACGGCTCTGTTGCTGCGCTTGTTGAATGCGAGGGTCTGCCCGTTGCACGCGCTCTGTCGATTGCGCGCGTTGTGCATCGGTGCGCTCGATGCGGTTGCTGCGCTCATTGTTAAGACGATTTTCCCAATTGCGGTTTTCTCCCTGTTCAGTCTGCTGCCTGCGCTCTGTTTGGCGAATATCCCCACTTTGGCGCTCAGTGCGATTGCCCTGTTCGCGACTTTGGACATTGCCCAGGTCGCGTCCGTTGCGGTTGTTCATCCGCTCACGCAATTGTTCCGCACGTGGTTGCGGGCCTTGCACTGCTCTATCGTTGTTGACGTTGGCGGTGTTAGTGGTGATTTGCCCGGCCTGGCGGCGATCCAGTCGTTGTATCGCCTGATCATCGCGCCCCTGGCGTTGGTCGCGCGCAGCATTGGGTGCGATGCGGCCATTGCCGCGATTTTCACCCAGGTAGCCGCCGCGATTACCGTTTCCGTCGCGCAGGTTGGCGCGATACTGTTGGGTGTCGCGATAGCTTTCGCGCGGGCTGTGGAAGCGCTCGCGGGTAGGGTTGTCGTGGTAGGCAACACCGCGTCTGTGCACAGGGTTGTGGTGCCAATGTCTGGCATTGCTGTGACGAACCACGCTGCGGCTATCGTAAAAACGGTGGCCGTGATGGTGGTGATGGTCAACTACAACAACGCGGCGGTCGCGCCAATGGCAGCCGCTGAAGTAAAAGCGCGGGCCTATATGAACACGCGGGCCCCAATAAAAGCCGGACACAAACACATAGCTGCTGGGGTAATGCCAGTATACGGGTGGATAATCCGCCCACCACCAGTTGCCGTAGACCACGCGCGTATCGTACGCGGGCACGTAGACAACGCGCTCGACCGAAGGCTCAATCACAATGACTTTATCTTCGCGCACTACACGTACATGCTCGACTTTATCGAGATTGCCTGAGGCATAGGCGCGGTTGCGCAGTTTCTGGATGCTGTCCATCACCCGCTCTTCATCGGCAAGGAAGGCATCGCCCAATTGTTGGGTCCAATCCAGGTCGTCGCTCATACGCTGCAAAATATCGGGGAAGGCGACCAGTGCTTTGACGCTCGGGTCCCAGTCCTGGTTATCGACAGCATTGACCGCATCATCGCCTTTCAAGCGACTGTTGTTGCGCGCCCAGCGGTCAGCTTCGACCACTTCCAGCGGGTAAGTCGAGGCGATAAGAACGTGTGAGAGCACCGTATCCGGGTAGAGCGCGATGGGGGCCAGCAGCGAATCCAGTTGCGCTTCACTAAAGCTGGCCTGTGCCGCTGTGGTGCTATAGCTCGTCTGATCCACTGCCTGGGTGGTGGTGCAACCCACCAGTAATGGCAGCAGCAGGCTGATCGTTAACGCAAGTTTTCCTGGGCGTTGCAGAAGCTGGCTAGTCATGATGGTTCTCGCTCGGATACCGGTTATTACCCTCTCAGAGGGCGGAGTGGTGCCAATGGTTCATTTATAGGAGCCCAGCGCTTAACCCGAGCTGAACTAGGTGCAGACTCTTGCTTGACTAATCAGGTGGCGCCCCGATAATGGCGCACTTTTGTGATATCCATCCAAAACACACATGGCGCCGATACGCCGGGTAATAGAGAGTAGCGCATGATCGATGTGAATTTTCAGTTAAAAGGCAGTGCTATTACCGTAGTGGTGCTGGCGATTGTCCGCTACGAGCCCAAGAGTTTGTTGGCTGAGCTAAAAGAAAAGGTCGTCCAGGCACCGCAATTTTTCAATAACTCCCCGGTATTGATCAATCTTGACCGTTTGGAAAACCCCGAAAGCCTGAAAAAACTCGGGGATTTGCTGGCAATTTGCCGCGAACTGGATTTACAACCACTAGGTTTTAGCGGCGTACCTGAGGTATTGTTAGCGGCAGTTAATAAGACCGGTCTGACAGTACTGCCAACCCCCAGCGAACGCGCGCTCAAACTGCCCAAACAAGAAGCTGCACCCCAGGCAGTTGAGACAGTTATCGAACGCGTAGTGGAGACGGTGGTCGAAACCGTTATCGAAGAGCGACTGGTTCAACGTCAGAGTAAAGTCGTCACCCGCCCTGTGCGCTCCGGCCAGCAAATTTACGCTGAAGGTGCAGATTTGATTGTGCTGGCGCAAGTGAGTGAAGGGGCTGAAGTACTGGCCGATGGCCATATCCATATTTACGGCACTTTACGTGGTCGCGCGTTGGCCGGCGTAAAAGGTGATGAAACAGCGCGTATTTTTTGCCAGCAAATGGAAGCCGAATTAGTGTCGGTCGCTGGTAATTTTGTGCTGCAGGATTCACTGCCCAAAGAATTGTTAAAAAAGCCGGTGCAAATTTCTCTCAGGGGCGAAAAGGTTATCGTGGAAGCCCTTGTTAGTAACTAAGTCTGGCGAGTAATTAATTTTCTGCATCCATTTATTGTTTATTTTTTTGGATGTTATTTTTTTAGACATTGAATATTTTACAGGAGCCTTCCTTTGGCCAAGATTATCGTTGTTACATCAGGTAAAGGCGGTGTGGGCAAAACCACATCCAGCGCAGCAATCAGTACCGGTTTGGCGATGCGCGGCCACAAAACTGTGGTTATCGATTTCGACGTAGGCCTGCGTAATCTGGATTTGATCATGGGTTGCGAGCGCCGTGTGGTGTACGATTTTGTCAACGTGATCAAAGGCGAAGCGACGCTGAATCAAGCGATGATCAAAGATAAACGCACTGAAGGTCTGTACGTATTGCCCGCATCGCAAACCCGCGATAAAGATGCCTTGACCCGCGAAGGCGTTGAAACGGTGATTAACGAACTCGCCAAAGATTTTGAATTTATTGTGTGCGATTCCCCTGCCGGTATTGAGCAAGGTGCGTTGATGGCATTGTATTTTGCCGACATCGCGATTGTTGTGACCAACCCGGAAGTGTCTTCAGTGCGCGACTCGGATCGTATCCTCGGTATTCTGCAAAGTAAATCGCGCCGTGCAGAACAAAATCTGGAACCGATCAAAGAACATTTGTTGTTGACGCGCTACAACCCTGTGCGTGTGGAAGCGGGCGAAATGCTTAGCGTGAATGATGTGGAAGAGATTCTGGCAATCCCATTGCTGGGCGTAATTCCGGAATCAGAAGCGGTATTAAAAGCCTCTAACCAGGGCACCCCGGTGATTCTGGATGAAACCACACCGGCTGGCCAAGCTTACAACGACGCCGTTGATCGCCTGCTCGGTAAAGAGATACCACACCGCTTCCTGGAAGCGGAAAAGAAAAGTTTCCTGAAGCGTTTGCTGGGAGTATAAGCCGTGAGTATTCTGGATTTCCTCATCAAAAAACGGGCGCCCTCATCGGCCTCGGTCGCCAAGGAACGCTTGCAAATTATTGTTGCGCACGAACGCACCAAGCGCAATTTAAGCCAGCCGGATTTCCTGCCGCAGATGCAGCAGGAAATTATTGCAGTGATTCGTAAATATATTCATATCGAATCCGATCAGGTCACGGTCAATCTCGACAATTCCGACAACTGTTCGGTGTTGGAATTGAATATTACCCTGCCGGATTAAAGCGTTATGCTGCATGACCCACGCAGCAGGAAAAAAGGGATGCGCCGACTCTGGTGCATCCCTTTTTTATTGCACAACATTTTTTGTTATCCATCTGGCTTTGATTTATGAATATTGATTTTCATTCCTTGCCTGCTGACCAATTGGTAGTGTTCGACTTTGAGACCACCGGTCTATCACCCGACATGGGTGATCGGTCAATTGAAATTGGCGCCGTGCTTATTGAAAACGGAAAAATTACCGGCCGCTTTCAGCAGTTGATGAATCCCGGAGTGCGGATTCCGCTATTTATTGAGAATCTCACCGGCATTACCAATGCGATGATAAAAGAATCGCGCAGTAACGCCGAAGTGATGAGCGATTTTCACGATTTTATCGCCGGCCGCAATCTGGTTGCACACAACGCCAGTTTTGATGAGCGCTTTTTGCGCGCGGAATTTCGCCGCATCAAAAAACAGTGTTCGTCGGGTATTGCCTGCAGTTTATTGGCCGCGCGTCGCATCTTTCAAAATGCCCCCAACCACCAGTTGGCAACCCTAGCGCAGTATAAAAATTTACCCAGCGATGGCGTTTACCACCGTGCCTTGGCAGATGCAGAAGTGACTGCACATTTATGGTTGAGTTTATTGGCTGAGTTGCGCGAGCAGCATGAGTTTGATGAGCTCACATTTGGTTTTATGCATACACTGACGAAAACGCCCAAGCATCAATTGCGTCAGTTTTATGCGAAACACAAGATTAAATCTCCAGTTATCTAATCAAGACCGGTTGTGAATACTAAGGAGTTGATCTGCAATGCAACATAATTTTATTAAACCCGCCGCCGCCATTTTTATCCTACTGCTTCTGGTCAGCTGTGGCACGCTCATCAAGCCTAATGTAAAAACCGGCATAGTGCAGCTGGAAAAAGGTTCCTACCAGCTCGATCAAACCCACGTCACTGTTTTATTTAAAATCAACCATATGGGCTTGTCTACGTTTGTGGGTCGTTTTAATAAAGTCGATGCAACGCTGGAGTTTGATCCCGCTAATATTGCCGCTGCTAAATTGTCGGCGATAATCGATGTTGCCAGTATCGATACGAATAATCCCAATTTGGAAGAGACCTTGCGCGGTAGCAGTTGGCTCGATACTGAAAAATACCCACAAGCGTTTTTCAAAACCACCAGCGTCAACTTGCTCGATCAAAACTCTGCGGTATTTGCCGGTGAATTAACCCTGCATGGCGTGACTGCTCCAATTGATTTAACTGTTACCTTTAATGGCGGTGCTAACAATATGCTCACCGGCTTCTATACGTTAGGTTTCTCTGCCACCAGTACCTTTAACCGCTCGACGTTTGGTGTAGATTATTTAGTTCCCGCGATTGGCGATGCTGTGGCAATTGAAGTCTTCGCTGAGTTTCAAAAAAATTAGCTCAACAACAATGGTTCGACAAAAAATAGTTAAACAGTAATAAAAACGATTATTTTTCAGGAGTTGTTATGACCACTCACTTTCTTATTGGCGGCAACGGCGCTCAATCAGCACAGTTGAACTTGCGTATGGCGAATCGCCACGGGTTGATCGCTGGTGCAACGGGTACGGGTAAAACTGTGAGCTTGCAAGTGCTTGCCGAAGGTTTTGCCAAAGCCGGTGTGCCGGTATTTATGGCCGATATAAAGGGCGATTTGTCCGGCCTCGCCAAAGCCGGCAAGCCACACCCCAAAGTGGAGGAGCGTGTGCAGCTGATGAATATCACCGATTACCAGCAACGCTTATTCCCTTGCGTATTTTGGGATCTGTATGCAAAAAAAGGTCATCCGGTGCGCGCCACTATTTCAGATTTTGGCCCGCTGTTATTGGCGAATTTTTTTGATCTCAACGAAACCCAAACCGGTGTGCTCTACGCCGCGTTTAAAATTGCCGATGACCAAGGCATGTTGATGCTGGATTTAAAAGACCTGCAAGCCATGCTCAATTGGATGAAGGACGAACGTAAAACATTGGAGGATGAATACGGTGGTATAAGCGAAGCCAGCATCGCCGCCATTCAACGTCGGTTAATGATGTTGGAGCAAGAAGGTGCAGATCAATTTTTTGGTGAACCGGCACTGGATTTAAATCACCTGATGCAAGTCACTCTTGAAGGCACTGGCGTCATCAATATTCTCGATGCAACCACCCTTGTCAACCAACCCAAACTCTACGCGATATTTTTACTCTGGTTAATTTCTGAATTATTTGAAAATTTGCCGGAGCAGGGTGATGCCGATAAACCCAAATTGGTATTTTTCTTTGATGAGGCGCATTTGTTGTTTAACGGAGCGCCCAAATTATTAGTCGATAAAATTGAACAAGTCGTGCGCTTGATTCGCTCCAAAGGCGTGGGTATTTATTTTATCTCCCAAAGCCCTGCCGATATTCCCGATACAGTACTCGGCCAATTGGGCAATCGCGTGCAACACGCGCTGCGTGCTTACACACCCAAAGACCAACAAGCCGTAAAAATTGCGGCGCAAACTTTTCGCCCCAATCCCGCATTTTCAACCGAAGCGGTTATCACTGAGTTGGGCATAGGTGAAGCATTGGTATCGGTATTGGATGAGAAGGGTTCGCCCACACCGGTTGAGCGTGTGATGGTTGCACCGCCTGCATCGCGTATTGGCCCCTTGGCCGATGAGGAGCGTACGGAAGTGATGGCGCGTTCACCTTACAAGGCGATTTATAACCAGGTGGTTGATCGTGAATCGGCCTATGAAATTTTAAAGGGGCGTGTTGCCCAGCAAACACAAACCGAGCAGCAACAAAAAAATCAGGAGCAGTTGCGCGTTGAGCAGGAGCGCATTTTTAAACAACAGCAAAAGGAACAAGTACAACAACAGAAAGAGCAGGCGCGTGCGCAGCAGCAAGCTGAGCGCGCAAGTGCACAGCGTGCAACGGCGGTAGATGCCTTTGCCAAGAGTGCAGCACGTGCGATAGGCAGTAGCCTTGGCCGACAAATTGTGCGCGGCATCCTCGGGTCGCTGTTAGGCGGACGGCGTTAGGCCGCGTAATGTTATTGTCGGATTCATCGGCTATAGTGAAGTAAATATTCAGGCCAAGCAGAACTTTCTGGCGAAATAGAACAGGATCTATTTGGGTTATTTAACCGGTAATGTGGGGTAGCAAAACGTAAAACAGCAAGGAAAATTCAGCATTCGTCATATCAAATAAGGCTGCACTTTTCAATGGACGGTTAGGTGCAGTCATAAAATGTTGAGGATGCAGCATGAAAAAAATGACAAGCATGGGAGGGCAATCCTCCATGTTAATGCCGATGTTAAACTGCTTTTTGTTGAACCTTCTTCTTTATGGTGCTGCCAGCCAGGCTGCAGACCCCGTTGATGATGATACGATTTATTTAGATCAGGGCTGGGATCATCATACCCGCCAAACCCTATCCTTCACTTCTTTTGGTTCCCGATTTATTCCCTACGCCTGGTTTCTGGTGTTGGAGCAGCCCGATAATTCCCGCGCATTCCGCGATAATGATCATCTGGCTGCAATGGGTTTTATCACCACCATTGCAGACCAATACAATCCAGATGGATTACCAATAGGGCTGGTACGCGATAGCGATAAAAAAAATGGTGATGCTTTAGGCATGACTTGCGCATTTTGCCATACCGGTCAGGTCAGGATTCACGGCAAACGTATTCGCATTGATGGCGGTCAAGCGTTGGTTGATTACACGCAATTTGAGCAGGCAACACTGGCCGCACTGAAAGCAACGCTCATTGACAATGAAAAATTTTCTCGTTTTTTCCAACAAGTAATTGCCAGTGAACCAAGCACAACACTGACACCAGAACTGCTGAAAATCCAATTGCAAACCCGAATTGCAGAATTGGAAAAACACTACGCTGTTAATGCGACTGAGGTTCCCTACGGTCATGGGCGGCTGGATGCCTTCGGTCAAATTTTTAATGCGATTGCGGTTGAAGCGCTCAACATGCCGGAAAATATTCACGCACCCAATGCGCCTACCAGCTATCCGGTATTGTGGGATGCATCGCACTTAAACATTGTGCAATGGAATGCATCGGCACCCAATAAAGAAACGGGGCCACTATTTCAAAATGCGATTACTGCACTCGCGGTTTACGGTATTGTCTCAGTACCCAAAGATAAACTTACTTACCAATCATCAATTCGCATCAGTAACCTCGGCGACATCCAGCGTGATTTTTATCAACTCGTCGCGCCGCAATGGCCGGTAGAAATTGCCGGAGCCCTTGATGCAGAAAAAGTTGCTGCTGGTAAAAAACTCTATGACCAGCATTGCTTGAAATGCCACAGCATTGTTGATCCAACCAATAAAAAACGTAAGCTGCAGGCCGTGCTAACACCCTACAAAGAAGTGGGCACCGACCCCTTGATGGTAGAAAATTTTATCCAGCACAAAGTGAAAAGCGGCTTATTGGAAGGCGACAAAGCCATGGTGTTATTTGGCGACAAGCTTCCTGCCGAAACCTCGCCGTTGGACTTGGTCACCCATGTTGCGACAGGCGCACTCTTTAACCAACCATGGCAAACCATCAAGGCTTTGTTTAAAGAATACCGTTCCAATGGTGCACCGCCCGAACAAACGGTGTTTAACAGTTACAAGGCACGCCCGATCAATGGCATCTGGGCGTCTGCACCTTATTTGCATAACGGTTCAGTGCCCAGCATTTATGATTTGTTATTGCCGGCAGAACAGCGGCCAGCAACATTTTATGTCGGTAATATTGAATTGGATTTGGTAAAAGTGGGGCATGTTTATAGTGAGGCGCCCAACACCAGCTTTTACGATACCCGCCTGCGCGGTAACTCCAATGCGGGGCATGAATATGGCACCCAACTAAATGAGGAAGAACGTTGGGCATTGATAGAGTATGTAAAAAATTTATAATTCTGCAAAATTTACACAAATGTAACCGCTTATTAGTAAACAGAAGGCATACGCTTTCTGTTTACTACAGCATCAATAAATCCCTCCAAATAAATCCAACTGCGTTAAATACAAACGCAAATCAAATTCGTACTGATGATAGTTGGGTTCCATATGCCGGCAGAGTTGATAAAAGGCTTTGTTGTGCTCCTTTTCTTTGAAGTGCGGGATTTCATGCACGACTATCATTTTTAAAAAGGCTTCCGGGGCAGTGCGGAATACGCTCGCGATTTTAATCTCATTAACGGTTTTTAATTTGGCGCCCTGTACCCGGCTAATGTAGTGGTGTTGGCCGAGTGCATGTTGGATAACTTTTATTTTGCTGTCGTAGCCCACCCGGCTCAGGGGCTGGGTTTTGCCCATATATTCACTTTTGATGTTTTGGGTGTAATGGTAGAGCGCATTGTCGGTGCGTACATCGTGAATCTGTGGATAGCGCTTGAGTAACACTTCGCCAAGGCGGCCTTCCGCGATGACTTGCTGTACTTGCTGCAGGGTTTCGGTGGGGTAGCCGGTGAGATATTTCAATTGGGACATGCTGACCTATGCGTCGCTGGGTACGTGAATAATCGTGTAGCGGATGGCTATAGGCGACAATTATAAAGGTTGTTATTGGCTTAGGGGTAATACCAGACTGTTTTCATCAGTGCATTTTAGGGCGTTCACTGCATTAAAGTGGGGCGCACAAGGTGTGCATCGCGAAAAATAAGTAGCGTTCAATTGTTCGATTAGCGGGATTATCGAGTTCGACTTTTTCCCGCAGGATTTTTTTCACATTCTTTGTGTGCGCTTTTAACGAAAAGCCGGTAATCAGGATGGGTAGATTAATTCTTGGCCTGATAAATGCTTTGTCTAGATGTGCAGCAGATGGATATTCGCGATAGCTTCAGGCGTAATCTCACCTCGCGCTGCTAAAAAACGTAATTTACCAATTAGTAACTTATTTGCATATTCGTACTTTACTCATGAGTGATTCGCATGGAGGTAGTAATGAGCGATTTATCGGTAGAAGGCGTTGCGGTCAATCCCATTGGCTTATCAAGTGAGCCGCCTGTGGTTCGCTTCCATCATTCTAAAATACTTGCGCTATTTCGCGCGCTCGACAGTGCCCTCATCGTATTTATGCTGTGGGGTTGCCTCAAATTATTGGGGCTGGAATGGAATAATATTTATACCGGCTTTGCTATTAGCGCGGTGATTATTTTTGGTTTTTTTGCCGAGAGTAATGAAGTGTATTATTTGTGGCGTGGCCACTCGATGATTGATTTGTCTATTCGTTTATTCCTCGCCTGGTTTGCTACCTTATTATTCCTAATTTTGTCACTGGTAGTAGTTTATCCATTTACGACAGTGAGTTTATCGGCAATATCTGCTTGGTTCGTAACAACACCGGTGGTGATGATTGCTATGCATATCGGACGGCGGTTGTTATTGGCCAAATTGCGCGCAAACCCTACTGAGCCGCGTCGCGTTGCGATTGTAGGTGCTAATGATTTGGGGCTGCGGTTAATTAATTCCATGTCTGTGATGCCTTGGCTAGGTTACAAGGTGACTGGTTTTTATGATGATCGAGCACCCAGTAATGATGTGGGGCGCCGCTTGTTTGGAAAAAATATTGAAGTGAAAGGTGGTCTCGAACAACTCTATCAGGATGCGCACGATGGCAAGATTGATATTGTTTTCGTGGCGCTGCCAATGCGTGCAGAATTGCGCATGCATTCGGTGATTGATCGCTTGGCCGATACAACTGTTTCTCCCTATGTGATTCCCGATGTATTCAGTTTTGACTTATTGCATTCGCGCCTGACTTGTTTGCAGGGCATTCCCGCGCTGAGTATTTACGATTCGCCGCTGGTGGATAACAGCTGGGCGAAACGTTTGGAGGATTTAGTGTTGGGTCTGTGTATTTTAATGGTGCTGGCGATTCCTATGTTATTGATTGCTGCCGGTGTAAAAATTACATCGCCTGGGCCCATTTTTTTCAAACAGACTCGTTACGGTATGGGGGGCGATCGCATTAAAGTGTGGAAGTTCCGTTCCATGACGGTGTGTGAAGATGGCGCTAATGTTGCACAAGCAAAACGTGCTGATCCGCGTATTACGCCTTATGGGAATTTTTTGCGTCGCACATCGCTTGATGAATTGCCGCAATTATTTAATGTAATTTCCGGCAGTATGTCGCTTGTTGGCCCGCGTCCACACGCCGTTGCGCACAACGAATTTTATCGCGGCCAAATTAAAGGATACATGTTGCGTCATAAAGTGAAACCGGGCATTACCGGGTTGGCGCAAGTTAATGGCTTTCGCGGTGAAACGGAAACACTCGACAAAATGTCTGGCCGTATTGCTTATGACTTGGAATACATCCGCAATTGGTCGGTGATTTTGGATATCAAAATTTTATGGAAAACTATTTTCAAGGGTTTTGTCGGACAGAATGTTTATTGATGCGAGTGCAAAAAAAAAATGGCTGCGTTTGCTGCAATGGGTGGTTATAACACCACTTGCACAAGCAGCCGTCGCCGCTCCTGATCGCGTTACTCTTTCGGTGGGCGCGCATGAATACTGGGACAGTAATTTTGCGCGCAGCGCTGATGTGGATTCAGAGCATTACACTCGCTCCGTTGTTTCGCTCGCACTTAATGAACGCTTTAGTAAACAGGATTTTTCGCTCGGTGTGAGTGGTAACCGCTACGAATATTCGCAGCGTGATGATCTGGATGTCGATTTTGTTGAAGGCAAAGCCGGTTGGCGCAGTGATTGGAGTTCGCGCGTTAAAACGTCTGTGAATTGGACTCGTGATGCCTATGCGGTAGATCGATTGGAATTTGCTGATAAAGATGTCGTTGCACTCAATAATCTCACTGGCCAATTAACTCTTGGTACCAACAAACATCTGGGTATTACTGTCGGCGCCCGGCAGGCGGCGCAGACTCATTCCAATGAATTGCGCGAATCGTTGGATTTTGATGAAGACGAATGGTTTGTTGCAGGCACTTTCAGCACTCCCAATAAATCTTCACTGAGTGTGCGCTTGCGCGAGGGTGAACGCTTGTATGTTCACATGGTACCTGGTGATTTACGTGTGCTGGATTTTGATTATCGCCAATTAGAGCTGGAAGGTAGCTGGGTACTCACGCGCAAGACGCAATTGGGATTTACCCTTGGGCGCTTCAAGCGCGAAGGAGAGATCAATGCCGGCACTGGTACCCAAGCGCTGGTGGATGCCAGTTGGGCAGTCAGTGAAAAACTCAGCTTCTCACTCAGCTACAGCCAGAGTGAACCTGCCGTTGGTGAAACGTCAGATTCACCGGCGGATGTGCGTACCAGCAAACTTGCACTGAACTGGGAGCCTTCGTCCAAATGGTTACTCAGTATGGACGCTGCTTATAGTGAACAGACTTACCTCCAGCGTTTGATGGAGCCGGCGCGCGCTGAAACCATCACGGCGTTTAGCCCCCTGACGCTAACCTACCGCTTATCTGATTTGCTCAATATTCGCCTGGATAGCCAGTGGGTGGACCGCGAATCGCCACTGCTTTACCGCGACTATGACTATGCTCTGGCCAGCCTGGGGCTGACGCTGGTTTTTTAAGATAATGTTTGATGCATTGATTGCTTAAAGGAGTACCTATGTTTAGACGTCTGGCCGCTTATCTGGAGACACCGGCCGAGTTGAAGCCGCGTTTACCTTTCCCCTATGTGGATCTCTACAACTGGATGCCCAAAGACGGACGCATTAATTTTGGTGATCATCTCGCCGAAATTGTGACACGCCAACTGCTGGCGTTGGAGGGATTGAGTCTGGATCAGGAGGTGAGCCAATGTGCGCGTCTGCTGGCGATTGGTTCGATCTTGCAAAACAGTACCGATGGCGATCATATCTGGGGCAGCGGCTGGAATGGCAAGGTGCCGGAATCGATGTTCAAATCCCGGCAGCTCAATGTGCATGCTGTGCGCGGGCCTTTGACCGGGGAGTTTCTGCGCAGTCGCGGTTTTGTAGTGCCGGAAGTTTACGGTGACCCGGCGCTGTTGGTGCCGCATTTGTTCAAGGGGCGTTTTAGTCCCAATCCCCAGCGGGATTATGTGTTTGTTCCTAATCTCCATGACCTATCGATCTTGCCAGCGGGTACACCCAACGTGATTTCACCGTTACAGGGGTGGAATCGGGTGATTGAGCAGATCCTGCAAGCCAAACTGGTGCTGGCCAGTTCGCTGCATGGGTTGATTATCGCTGAGGCTTACGGCATTCCTGCGCGTTACGTGCGACTGACGCAAACGGAAGATCCATTCAAGTACAAGGATTATTACTTGGGTAGCGGTAGGCTGGAGTCAGAACTGCAATTTGCCAGTTCTATTGAGGAGGGTAAGGAGATGGGCGGTATGCCTGGCTTGCGCTTTGATCATCAGCCATTGTTGAATGCGTTTCCACTGCAGCTATGGCGATAAATTGAATCTATATTGTCTCTACACTCCCGCGTAAGCGGGAGCCCAGTTTTTTCTTTCCCCGTTAACCTCTACGCCAACCTTAGTAGCCGTTGTAAATAATTGATCACCGGTTTGGCTTTGGCCGGCGCCATCGCGGCACTCTCGCCGAGAAAATGTTTGGTTTCCTGCCGAAAAATACAGGACATAAGGGCGACATAACTCAGTGCCCCCAGACCTGCCAGCAGCAACAGGCGCACCCCCACGGCAAGGTCGTCAGGCAGTGTGTATTTGGCGAGCAGCACTATTCCCAGCATCATCAGCGAGGCTGCAAACGTGGGCGCGACGGTACGCAGTTGCTTGGTAATATCCACCGCGAATACCTGTTTGAAAAAATACATATTGAAGAAAATGCTGAGGTAGGTGCGCAGTGCAAAACCGGCTGCCGCCGCAACTATCCCATAGGGCACCAACAGGAATCCGAGCAGGAGATTAAGCACAAAAGTGATGCTGGCGAGGACCATTACCCGCTGCGAATGCCCACCTGCTGTCAGCGCTGCATTGACTTGATAGCCAATTACCAGTGGTGCTATGCCCAGCGCCAGCAACGTCATCACCTGGCCGCTTTGCGCCCATTTATCGGTAAAGGCGAGCTGGATAAATTCTGGCCCCAAGGCCGCCGCACCAAAAAAAATCGGGAAAGTAAAATAGGCGCTCATGCGCATCACCCGCAGGGTTCCCTGGGCGCGCTGTTCC
>NZ_JBRFPI010000031.1:0-19965 GCF_053579595.1 Cellvibrio sp. | reverse complement strand
GGCTTATAGTCCTGCATTACATAATCTTTGGTTGACGGCAGACCGCGAGCAATCAGTGGTGATTGATATGGTCGCGTGGTTCTCACATCTGTTTAGGATGCCATTATTTTTTGTGATTGCCGGTTTTTTTGTTGCCTATCTGGTCAGTAAGCGCGGGATGCGTGGCATGCTGTTTAACCGCACCAAGCGCGTGTTGTTGCCGTTTATTATTTTTCTTCCGCTCTGTTTGTGGGCGATAGTGGCATCGCTAATGTCTGCAGTGGCGACGGTTGAGCATAAGTCACCATTTCTGCAAATGGTCGCCCAGGCGATGGCAACACCGGGTACTCCACCGCCACCTTTTTCCACTATGCATTTATGGTTCTTGTATAACCTGATGTTTTTTTGCGTACTGACCTGGGTGTTTAGCTATATCAATTGGTCACGTTTATACAAGCTGTTTGGTGCAATCAAACCACTACCATTTGTATTGTTGTTTCCGCTCTTGCTGATTCCGGGTTTGCTATTGGTTGAATCTCCTTTTCCTGCACCCGACAAGTTATTACCACAGCTGTGGGCATTTGGCTTTTTTGGATTGTTCTTCGCGTTGGGTTACTGGATTTTCAGCACGCAGGATTTTATCGATAGATTCCAGCCGTATTGCATCGCGCTGTTTGTGGCGAGCCTGATCCTGTACGCCGCCTACTATTTCTTTATACCCAAAGAGTTTACCTTTCCATCAACACCCTTTGAGTTTCCGCAAAATATTATTGTGAAATTATGCGAAGCCTATATCTCCATGTGGATGACTTTGGTGTGCCTGGTTGCAGGAAAACGCTATGTAAATTCCCACAGTCGCACCATGCGCTTTTTCTCCGACAGTTCCTATTGGATTTATATTATTCACTTGCCGTTATTATTCGCAGTGCAATATCAATTGATGGATAAAGATTGGGGCTTGCTTGCCAAATACAGCGCATCAGTCGGCCTCACGTTATTAATAGGTGCGGTGAGCTACTTGTTGCTGGTTAGCTGGACGCCGATTGGTTGGATGTTGAATGGGAGGAAGAGGGCGGTTAACAAAACTGAAACCGTCGCGATGACTCAATAAATCCGCCATGTCGCCGGGTCATCAAAATTGCTTTCCAGTAATTATGTTTGATCCGGCTGTTCAGGTTCCGTATCCCCTTTGTTTTCATAAGGGTTGGTGGATTTGTTTGAACCAGTATTTTTATTTTTTTGCTCTGCCACCATTTTGGCTGCCAGTTGCCAATGTTTGTTCGATTGCCCGCTGGGTTTCCCTTCTGATACCCAAATATAATAAGCCAGCTCGCGTATCTCATGTTCGCTAGTCATAGCGTAACTCCTAAAAATTAATGAACTCCTTTTATAACAGTCATTAAAGTACTTATCGGTGTGTTGCGCCCCATATAGGCATTCATACACCCAGATGGGAAAAAATAATTACTGTCGACGGGCGCACTTTGATGGATCGCGCTTCACCCGGTGAGGTTAAGCATTTGATATTGCATGTTGTCTTAAGCGACAAAAGTTTTAAATGCGGTTGTAATTAGAACCTTTCGTAATTAATATTGGCGCCGTTTTGATCATTGTCACTTACGGATAAATAAGCCATGGACACAGGTTTACAGTGCTTGGTAGCACTTGCAGGATTCCACCAGTTGCCCGCTGATGCGGCACAAATCTCCCACCAATTCGCAATACCCGGCCAACCCCTTGGCAACACCGAAATCCTCCGCGCTGCCAAAGCGCTTACCTTTAAAGCCAAACTTTTTACCTTCCCTCTCGCCAAATTAATCGGTTCGAGCTTGCCCGCTATCGCCAAAACCAAAGGCGGCGATTACATCATTCTCGCGCGTATTGCCGAAGAGGATGGCGTGCCGACGAAAGTGCTGGTGCAGGATTTACGCGAGCAAACACCTAAAACAGTCAGTGCAGACGAATTTAATGCGCTCTGGTCAGGTGAAGTGATTTTTCTCAGTCGTCGCCTCGGTATCCGCGAAAGCCTGCAACAAAAGTTTGATATCAGTTGGTTTATTCCTTCACTGATTAAATATCGGAAGCTGTTTGGCGAAGTGCTGATTGCCTCGTTCTTTTTGCAATTATTTGGCTTGATTACACCACTGTTGTTTCAGGTGGTGATGGATAAGGTATTGGTGCATCGCGGTTTCAGTACACTCGATGTGATTGCCTTTGCCTTTTTTGCGATTGCGATCTTTGAAGCACTGCTCGGCGGCATTCGCAGTTACACCATGTCCCACACCACCAGCCGTGTTGATGTGGAATTGGGCTCGCGTTTATTCCATCACTTGATGGCCTTACCCATGGGCTATTTTGAAGCACGGCAAGTCGGGCAAAATGTCGCGCGCGTGCATGAGCTGGATACCATCCGCAATTTTATTACCGGCAGTGCCTTAACATTAATTCTGGATCTGGGTTTTACCATCGTCTTCCTGTTGGTGATGTGGTACTACAGCTCCACGTTGTTTTTTGTCGTTGCCGCCACAATTCCCTGCTACATCCTCCTGTCTGTTTTTATCACACCTATTTTGCGTCATCGCCTGAATGAGAAATTCAAATACGGCGCCGCCAATACCGCCTTTCTCACCGAATCCGTTACTGGTGTTCAAACCGTAAAAGCCATGGCGGTAGAACCGCAAATGCAGCGCAAGTGGGAAGACCAGTTAGCCAATTATGTCAGCGCGTCTTTCCGCAGCCAAAATCTCGGCAATGTGGCGAATCAAATCGCTGGCCTGATTAATAAATTAATGACACTTGGCATTATCTGGTGGGGTGCTCATCTGGTGATTGGTGGTGAGCTTACGGTTGGTGAATTGATTGCCTTTAATATGCTGGCAGGCCGTGTGAGCGGGCCGATTTTAAAACTGGTGCAACTCTGGCAAGACTTCCAACAAGCGGGAATTTCCATTGAGCGTTTAGGCGATATCCTCAACACCCCACGTGAACCCGGCTACAACCCCAATCGTTCCACCTTGCCATCGATTGCCGGCGATGTGAGCTTTGAGCATGTGCGTTTTCGCTATCGACACGATGGCCCGGTAATTCTCGACGGCTTTAACCTGCAAGTAAAACCAGGCGAGATTATCGGCATTGTCGGTCGCTCCGGTTCCGGCAAAAGTACGCTCACCAAATTAATCCAGCGTTTGTATTTACCGGAAAGCGGCAGGGTATTGGTGGATGGTGTCGATCTAGCGATGGTGGATACCGCCTGGTTGCGGCGCAATATCGGTGTGGTGTTGCAAGAAAACTTTTTATTCAATCAAACTGTGCGAGAAAATATCGCACTCACTAACCCCGCTGCGCCCATGGAACACATTGTTGCCGTTGCTAAACTCGCGGGCGCCCATGAGTTTATTGTCGATCTCCCAGAAGCTTACGACACCATGGTCGGCGAGCAGGGCAGCAATCTCTCCGGTGGCCAACGCCAACGTTTGGCAATTGCACGCGCACTCTTAACCAATCCGCGCATCCTGATTTTTGATGAAGCCACCAGTGCGCTGGATTATGAATCGGAACGGATTATTCAGGACAACATGGCCGAGATCTGCAAAGGCCGCACCGTATTTATCATCGCCCACCGCCTAAGTACGGTGCGAATTTGCAACCGCATTATTGTGATGAACAAAGGTCAGATCGTAGAGCAAGGCCCCCATGACGAGTTGCTGCAACTGCAAGGCTATTACGCCCAGTTGCACGGTTATCAACAACACAGCCCTCAACCGAAAAACACTTCAACTCATTCACACTCAAGCCCGAAGCTGGAGGTGGTCCATGACTAACTTTTTCCAGCAATTACTCGATGCCTGGCGTGACCGCGCCAAACTTGGCGATGGTTCCAAACACCAAAACCTCGCCGAATTTATGCCCGCTGCACTGGAGTTGCAGGAGTCACCACCCAATCCACTGGTGCGTTGGCTTGCCTGGGTATTGATTGCCTTATTTGTACTGACGCTTATCTGGGCCTGTATTGGCAAAGTGGATGTCGTCTCCAGTGCAGAAGGCAAAATTATTCCCGGCAGCCGCGTTAAACAAATCCAGCCACTCACCAAAGGCTTTGTGAAAGCGATTCATGTGAAAGAAGGGCAGTTTGTGAATCAGGGGGATGCACTGATTGAATTGGATCGCACTATCACCGCTGCTGATCAAGCGCGCATGCAGCAGGAATTGCACAATGCCAGCCTGAATCTCGCCGGTGCAGAAGCGCTGCAACAATTTTTAGTTAACCAATCGGATTCAAACGAAAAGAAAAATATACAACCTAACATGGCCACTGAAGTCGAATTGAAAGTCCATGCATCAATCGAACCTACCGAAACCGAAATACTGTTGCATCAACAAAAAACCTGGGAGCAGTGGCAGCAATACCAGGCGCAATTGAGCAGCCTGCACAGTGGGCTTAAAAAAGTACAGAGCGAAAAAATTGGCAATCAGGAGACCATTAAAAAGCTCCAGCAAACCCTGCCGATGATTACCAAGCGGGCACAGGCACTGGAAAGCCTCTATGCAAAAAATATGGCTTCAGAGGCGGAATATCTGGAGCTGGAGCAACAGCGTATCGAGCGTGTGCAAGACTTGGCTGCGCAGCAACAAATGCAACAACAATTAAATGCTGCCATCAACGAAGCGCAACAACAAATCAACTCACTCAAAGCCGACACCCTCGGCAAACTGCTCACCCAAATCGCCGACAGCCGCAACCAGATCGCCACTATCTCTGAAGAGTTGGTGAAGGCAACAGATATGAATGACAAACAAATCCTCTACGCACCCGTATCCGGTTATGTACAACAACTCGCCATCAACACCATCGGCGGCATTGTCACCGAAGCGCAAGAACTGATGATCATTGTGCCGGAAGAGGAAAGCCTTGAAGTGCAAGTCATGCTCGGCAATCAGGACGTAGGTTTTGTGCAAAAAGATATGGCCGCTGAAATCAAAGTTCATACGTTTCCGTTTACCAAATACGGTTTGATTGATGCGACCGTTACCCACATTTCAGATGATGCCATCATCGACGAAAAACTCGGGCTGGTTTACACCATGCATTTGAAAATGCACAAGAGCACCATTCGTGTAGAGGCAAAAGACGTAAAGCTTATTCCAGGTATGGCGGTAACGGCGGAAGTGAAAACAACGCAGCGCCGGGTAATTGAGTATTTCCTATCGCCGCTGTTGAGGTACAAACAGGAAAGTATTCGTGAGCGGTAAGGTGCGCATGCTTCGTCATACCTGCGAAAGCAGGTATCCATGCTTTATGCGAGCGAGCTTAGGTATCCATATCAATAAATTTTTGTAGTAAGCACTAAGGAATCAGTTGTTGCTATGAACGTATTATTTATCCACCAAAACTTTCCCGCCCAGTTTGTGCACTTGGCACCTGCATTAGCGGCAGATCCTAAAAATGATATTCGTGCGCTCACACCCAGCAATCGCCCATGTCCAGCTGGCGTAAAACTGCATACCTACAACATCAAACGTTCGAGCAGCAAAGAAATACACCCATGGCTTACCGATATGGAAACCAAAACCATTCGTGCGGAAGCAGCATTTTGGGGCGCTATGCAATTAAAAAAAGAAGGCTTCATGCCTGATTTAATTATTGCCCACCCCGGTTGGGGTGAGAGCCTGTTTTTAAAAGATGTCTGGCCACATGCAAAGCTCGCGCTTTACTGCGAGTTTTATTATCAGGCAGTGGGCGGTGATGTCGGTTTTGATCCGGAATTTTCAACACCGGAATTGGATATGGCCTGCCGATTAAAGCTTAAAAATGCCAATTTTAATTTGCATCTACTACAAGCGGATGCCGGCATATCGCCAACACACTTTCAGCGTTCTACTTTCCCCAAACACTTCCAGAATAAAATTTCTGTAATACACGATGGCATAGACACCAACCGCATAAAGCCCAACCCTCATGTCACCATGCGGTTAAATGGAATGGAGTTAACGAAGAATGATGAAATCATCACCTTCGTAAACCGCAATCTGGAACCCATGCGCGGTTATCATATTTTTATGCGCGCCTTACCCAAAATGCTAAAAGAAAATCCAAAGGCGAGAGTGATTATTGTGGGTGGTGACGATGTGAGTTACGGCAGTAAGCCACCAGAGGGCACAACCTGGAAACAATTATTTTTAAATGAAGTCTGTGATCAGCTCGACTTAAGTCGAGTCCATTTTGTAGGAAAACTGCCATATCTAGATTTTATCCAGCTATTACAATTGTCCACCGTGCATGTGTACCTGACTTACCCCTTTGTGTTGAGTTGGAGTGTGCTGGAGGCAATGAGTGCAGGTTGTGCGATTGTGGCGAGTGATACTGCGCCGGTGCGTGAGGTGATTAAGCATAATGAAACGGGGTTGTTGGTGGATTTTTTTGATGTGAATGCGATTGCAGAGCAAGTAAGCTTTTTAATTAGAAATCCAAAGGAAAGGCAACGATTTGGAGAAATGGCGAGGGAGCTTATAGCTGATCAGTATGATCTTAAAGTATGTTTACTAAAGCAGAGTATTTGGGTGAGCGCAGTTCTAGGCAAAGACTTCTAGTAAGTAATTAAAGTCTTAACAAAAGGTGATTTTATGTTCGGATTAGCAATCATATTTTTTCTTTTACTTTACCTCGTAATCTGGGTTTTGGTGGTTTTGTTAGCAGCTTATTTGGGGTGGCGATTTACCAAATCTAAGATGGTTATGTTTTTTGTAGGAGCTATAGCATTCTTGGCAATTTATTGGCCTGCTTTTGGGGATTTGATACCCACGTTACGGGCACACAAACAATTGTGCGAAAAAGAGGCCGGACTTAAAGTCTACGCCACTCCTGAACAATGGGATAAGGAAAATCCTGGTGTGCTTGATGCTTTGCATCCTGGAATGCTTGAGGCCTCGCACCCAAATGAGAATTATATTGTTAAAGAAAACATAACAATGAGTAATCAAAGGTTTGGAATTGCTGTTTCCTTAACTCCAATTCCTGATGTGCCGGTAAAGAAATTAACGGAATCAGTAATTGACGTTAAGACAGGAAAAATATTATTTCAGGTTATTGATTTTAGTAGAGGGTACGGCAATCTCGCTGTTGGTGGTGAGAAAGGTTCTTTCAAGTTTTGGTTGTATTCTAATTCGTGCTTGTCTGAATTAGAGTTATATAAATCAAATGAAAAAATTGTTGAGTTGTACAGAAAATTTAACATGGAAAATTAAATAGGAGTTAAAAATGACCATTTCAAAAATTGACTATTTTGATATCGCTAGTCTTGCAGAGGCGTCGTACGCAACTTTGAGGGAAGGTGGAGATGTTAATAAGGCTGCATTAATTAGATCTGGATTTTCAGATAGTCAAGCGGAAGATATTCTATCGCGCTGGTCTGTAAAGGCACATTTGCCAAATACTTCCACTGGCTTTTCTATGAGTCTCTTTGAGGGAGCTGATGGAATTGTTCTTGCTTTTCGCGGTACTGAGCCAGACAAGCAATGGGCTAATGACATACGAGCTGACGTTGGTGATATTGTTTCCGACGGTGTTGCCATCGATCAGATTATCGATTTGGTAAATTTTTGGGCTTGGGTTAAATCAGATGACGTTTACACGGCTGCAAAACTTGAAGTGCTTGATAATGAGTCTCGTGCTCTAAGAACAGTAATGACAATCGGTGATAAAGCCTCTCAGATAATT
Source organism: Cellvibrio sp. (assembly GCF_053579595.1). Lineage (NCBI taxonomy): Bacteria > Pseudomonadati > Pseudomonadota > Gammaproteobacteria > Cellvibrionales > Cellvibrionaceae > Cellvibrio > Cellvibrio sp. The sequence goes on along the minus strand of NZ_JBRFPI010000031.1, from coordinate 12,272 downwards.
TTTTTGGCACTCATGGGCCTGCGTGATGATGTGGTGGTTGATTTTCCAACCTTTACTGTTAAGCGTGTAGTGTGGGAAAACTCCGATACAGCATTTGACGATCCCAGGTATCAGAGAGGGTTAGGATTGGGTGATGATATTGCCGCAAAAGGTTTAACTGTTACTGGGCATAGTTTAGGCGGTCATTTGGCATCAGCGTTTACCCGTCTTTTTCCTGATGCCAATGCTAGTGCGTTAACAATTAATGGTGCTGGTTTCGGCATTCTCGGGTTGACTGGATTTGCCGACAAAAATGTATCTAATTTATTTGAAATGCTTTTTGGTAATCCTTCTTTTGGTGGCAGTACGATTTTAAACCTTTATGGTGAAAAGGGATTGGAGTTAGTGACTCAGGATGCTTTATTGAGCCAACCTGGTGGGCATTTGCCTGTATTTATTGAGCAGACTAACTTAGCTAATACGCTTGGGCATGGTACTGGGCAAATGACAGATTCCTTAGCTGTCTACGATTTGTTCTTCAGAATGGATAAAACGTTGCCACTTGATAAATTGCTGAGAGTCTTTAATAGGGCAAGTAATAGTACTGAAAGCTCATTAGAACGCATGGTGATTTTTTTGGCTGATCTTTTTAAGGTCGATGTATCCCTAGCTACAGACGACAGAGAGTCCCTGCACAAAAGCATCAATGCAATCCGTGAGAGTAGCTATTTTATTAATGTGGCTGATCAGATCAAAGTAGTTCCGCACGCTAATGCGGGGTTGGCAAAAAGCGATTTTAATCATTTTCTAAGTTTGTACTTTTCACTTCCTTTCGTCTTACAAGGGGCTGATTCCACCTTACTTGGTCTACATGGTGAAATATATAGCTTTTGGACAGCAGACCAATCCCTTTCCGCAGAAGACCGTAAAAACGGCAAAGCTAACTTCTCCGATGAGTGGTATCAGGATCGCGCGAATTATTTGGCTTTATTACTTGAGCGCAATGCCAAAGATATTGCCTTCGATGAAAGCGCCGACCCGTCAGGCAAAGATATTTTTTATGTCAATGTGGATGGTTTCGATAGTGGAAGTGGTCGGATATTTTCCGGCGGTGTTGATGCAAGCAGTATCAATCAAGAACCCGCTCCTCCTCGCGTGGTGTTCGGCACCAATGAAAGCAACACTCCAGCCAATACCGGCTCCGACGGTTTTGTCGGCGGCAATGGCAACGACCGCATTTATGGTTTAGGTGGTGATGACAAGCTCAATGGATTAAAAGGTCACGATGTTCTTGATGGCGGAGCAGGCGTTGATGAATTAACTGGTGGCGAAGGCGCCGATGTATTAAAAGGTGGTCAAGGAAAGGATGTTTATGTTTTTGATGGCAACTTCGGCCGCGACATTGTTATCGATAGCGATGGCAGTGGAACTATTGTAATCGATGGAATAACCCTGAGTTCAGTCAAACAAACGGTGAAAGATGGCATTGCGCATCGTGACTCAACCAATACCGTAGAAGTTATAAAGTTTGACGAAGGTGGAAGCACATCCTTATTGGTGACGTCCTTAACAAATCGCGACAACAGCATCCATATTAAAAATTGGAAGGAAGGCGAGCTCGGCATTAACCTTGCTGAATTTGAACCCGAAGAGGTAGCAAGCGTAAAACACGTAAGTGGAACTGGCGCAAACGATGCACTCTATGCAGAGCGTGGTAAATACCTAGATGATCGTGGTATGGAACAGATCGGCAATTATGTAGCAAGTGAAATTCACGGAGGCGAAGGTAAAGATTACATTGCCGGCAGTTACGGTGCGGATCGTTTATACGGTGATGGCGGTAATGATTGGATAACCGCCGAAAGTATTCATTTTATTATTCCAGAAGATCCATTACCGAGCACCAGAGGTGATGATTACATTGATGGCGGTGAAGGTGATGATGTCATTACCGGCCGTGCCTGGTCAGGTGCAGAATGGCATGGTGGTGATGGTAAAGATATGCTGCTTGCTAATGTGCACATGAATATTGGCGAAACCCAAGCGGACATTAATAATGATAACAAATCTGATGATATTGTTCGTTGGAGTGATTTGCTCAATCATCTAATTTCGGGTTTTAAAATATACGAAGAGCTACAAGGCGATATAAATCTTTATACCATGTCTGCTTGGGCAGGTGTAGAGCCTGGAACCTACACGGGTAATTCGGCGCTGGGTAATGGATGGACTTATGAATTTGTGTTCACTGATCCCGAACCATTACATGATCCCGCTGAGACAAAAGGCAGCGGCATCTCACTTTATTCATATATTAAAGCGGCCAAAAACAGCGAATTTAATTACAGTAATCCTAATGTAAATGACGGCGAAAAACTGTTTCTCCCATCTTCACTACAACTATTGCATGTCCCTTTGCCTCAAGGCGTCACAGCAGAAAGTATTGTCAATACAACCTACTCTTATTTATTTGGTGATAAGGGCGATGATTTGCTCGTAGGCTGGTATGGCCGTGATGAGCTGTATGGCGGTGAGGACAATGATGCACTCTATGGTGAACAAGGCAATGACCTACTTGATGGTGGAGTTGGAAACGACACCATAATTGGTGGAGATGGTGCAGATATATTACTGGGCGGTGATGGCAACGACGTTTTGATTGAAGATCACATGAGCACTGGCGGTGGCAATGATCTGATGCTGGGTGGAAAGGGAGACGATAATCTTAATGGGTGGCAGGGCAATGATTACCTGGAAGGTGGAGCTGGGGCTGATACACTTCTCGGTGGTGATGGCGATGACATCCTTGTTGGCGATGTTGAAGATAGAGGCTGGGGAGGAGGCCAAGATAACGACATTTATATTATTGAAAATCTTGTCTTTACCAACAGCGAGCTGGAAGCTGCTGCTAATGCATCGCCAGTGCAAAATGCGAATATTTTACCTAACATCACTCCAACAGCTGCGCAAAATAACGAACCCGCGAACACCATCAGTCTGTTTGATGACAACGGCAACAACACCTTGGCAATTGCCGGTGCAACACTGCTCGAACAAATTAGCCTTACTGCTCAGGGGCAAGATTTAATCTTGCGTGTGGGCGATGGTGAAATATTTATCGTTAATGGCCTAAACAACACAATCAATCAGATAGTGTTTGGAGATTCAGCAGAAACCCTCATTAGCCAAGCACAAATCGGCAGTATAAACACCAACGCTGTTGCTATGGATGATGTGATTGCCGCGCGCTTAACTAACGATATCGCACGCACAGCGCAAACTGCGGGCAGCATGCTAGTGGGCGGTTTGGGTAATGACACCTTAACAGCGCATGCCGGAGGCTCTACTTTCCTCGGCAGCAAAGGTAATGATGCACTTATCGGCAATAGCGGTGACGATGTTTATGTTATTCGCGCTAACGATGGGCGAGACACCATCACTGAAAGCGGTGGCAATAATAAAATTAAATTTGCAGAAGGTATTGCGCCTGAGCAAATAATTCTACGCCGTAGCAATGGAAATTTATTGGTACTGGTTGCCAGTGGAGAAAGCATCACCGTCAACGGTATGTTCAATACCACCACGGGCGCGGTGATTGCCAATAATGCTATTCAATCTATTGAGTTTGCGAATAAAACCCAATGGGATTTAACCCGGATTCTACAGGAGACGGAAAAAGGCATCACCTCAATAGGCACGGATTATGTAGATGTGCTCACCGCCTACGAAAGTAATGACACGCTTATCGGTGGCAAGGGCAACGACAAATTGCAAGGCGATAAGGGCGATGACCATTATCACTTTGCCCTCAATCACGGTGCAGACATCGTCACTGATCTAAATGGCCATGATCACATCCATTTAGCGGATGGTATTAGTGAAGCACACGTTAGCCTGCGCAAAGATACCAACAATAATCTCATCATCCGCATTAACAATACCGACAGTATTACCGTTACCGCCATGTTTGATGCGCAAGGTGCATTAACGACAGGTGCTATAGAAGAAATTCATTTTGGCAATACGGGCGTATGGAATGCGGAGCGTATTGCCTCGGAACTTGCACGTAATCAAGCCCATGTATTTATCGGCACAGATAGCAATGATGTGTTGATGGGCGATAACGCCAATCAAACGTTTATGGGACATGAGGGTGACGACCAACTGAATGGCGGTGCGGCTAATGATACTTATCAATATGCATTAGGTGACGGCAAGGATGTTATTCAGGATGTAAATGGAATAGATCGTTTGCAATTAACCGGTATTACGGAAAGTGGTGTTCTTGCACGTCGTGTGGGAGCGGATTTACAGCTAACTATTAATACTAGCGACAGTATCACCATCAAAAATGCCTTTGACGTAAAAGCCGCCAATGTTGTCGCGCCTGGGATAGTCGGCATTATTGAGCAATTACAAAATCGTTGGTTATCACAAGCCGAGGCATTGATTGAAACCCATTATGGATTAACCGGTAGCGGTAACATGCTGCTTGAGTTTGAAATGGATGCCGTGGGTGGCCACGCCGCACATGTAGAGACAATCTACACCCAAGGTGTTAATACGAGTACAAGCGTCAAATTGGTGATTGATTTAGCTGATTTTACTGGCCTGCCAAATGGTGATGGTTATTTATATTACGACCGCATTATCGCGCATGAAATGGTGCATGCAGTGATGTCGCGTAACATGAATACTTCGGTGTTGCCTGGCTGGTTTAATGAAGGTGTTGCTGAATTTATTCATGGTGCGGATGAGCGTGTTGCGGCTGATCTTGGCATTATTGGTATCCAACATAATTTCAATGTATTGTTTAAAACCACTGTTGGCTCACCGGGCATCGGGGCTGGATATTCTGTCAGTTATATTGCGGTTAGATTGTTAGATAAAGAAATTCGCGACCAAGGTGGGCTTGGCATTAAAGAGGTGTTTGATCAACTAAAAGCGGGTAAAACATTAGATCAGGCACTTACCACTGTAAGTGCTGCACATGGTGGTATGTCGGGGGTGTGGAATAATCTTGCATCCTTCGAGTCCCATTTTTTAACAGTCGGTTTTTCGCTATACCCAACATTGCTTAATTTGTCTGATACCGATACCGGCTCAATTGCCGGGTCGGATTATGGCAATGCTTCTCTATCGGCTGAGTCTGTACTTCCTGAAATATCCACTGGTCCCACAAAAAATTTCTCGCTCGTTATACCTGAGCAATATATTTCCTCACCGGAAATGAACGGCGCATTGGAATCCATCGGGTTCGATTCGGGTGCGGAATGGGATCTTGCTCGCATTACACAAGAAGTGCTCAAACCCACGAGCGGCAATGACACCATCCATGCTTTTGATACCAACGATATATTGAGTGGTGCGAAAGGCAATGATCAATTAATTGGTTATGCGGGCGATGACATTTATCGCTATGACTTAGGTGATGGTGCTGATGTCATTATTGATAGTGCTGGAACTGACATGATTGAATTTGGTGCGAATATTCTTGCCACTGAAATCTATTTGAGCCGCAATACATTAAATAACTTGGACATTAGATTGAAAAATGGTTATTCGATCATCGTGAAAGATGCATTCGATACATCAGGTAACTTCACTGCAAATGCTATCGAAAGCATTAAGTTTTCTGATCAAGTTATTTGGGATGCGGCGCGCATCAAGGCTGAAATAGCTGATGCTCCAGGTGTTGTAATTAACGGTTCAGACGCATACGAAACTCTGGTTGGAGACGCTGGGTCTGACACAATTAGTGGGGCAAAAGGGAATGACCGGCTTATGGGTGGTAAAGGTAACGACACCTATCGCTATGCACTTGGTGATGGACATGATGTTATCGATGATGCACATGGATTTAATAAGATAGATTTCGGTGCAGGTATTAGTTGGAAAGATATGAATATTCAGCGTGATATGTCTAACAACTTGATATTCTTTTTTGCTGACGGAGGAACGTTAACATTTAATGGAGCATTTGATGCCTCCGGCGGCCTTAAGTCATACCTGTTGAGTTCAACAATATATTTTAATGGCGTTGCGGATTTTAGCTTGCCCAATAGATTAGGCACCAGTTTTGATGACACTCTGGTAGGGTCAGACCAAGTTGACACAATAGTAGGCGCAAAAGGAGATGATCAGCTTTTAGGTGGGAAGGGTGGTGATTCTTACGAATACACATCGGGTGATGGACACGATGTTATTACAGATATCGCAGGTGCTGATAAGGTTGTATTGAATGCGGGCATCTATGAATCACAAGTCGCCGCAACACGCGATGCTGCTAATAATTTGGTGCTTAGTTTTGTTGATGGCGGATCGATTACTGTTTCAAATGCATTTGATGCGACCGGAAACTTCACTGCGAGTGCAATTGAAAATATATATTTTGTTGGATCTCGTAGCTGGTGGAATTCTTCGAAAATAAAAGAAGAAACAATTAAAAATTCAAATCTGGTTATTAATGGAACCGTAGGAAATGACACCTTAAATGGCAATGGCGGAAACGATATTATTACAGGTGGTGAAAATGACGATAGTCTTCTTGGTGGGTTGGGCGATGATATTTATGTGTTTGGTAAGAATGATGGTGTTGATCGAATAAGTGATCTTGGTGGTAAAGATGCAATCCATTTCTCCGATGGTATTTTACCCTCAGATGTTTTAGTTGACATAGAAGGCGGGCAGTTGCGGTTTAGAGTAACGTCAGGTACTACCCTATATACGGATAGTCGCCTTAGTGGTAATTATGCTATCGAATCAGTTGTTTTTTCTAATGGTACAGTTTGGAGTGTGACTGATCTTAAAAAGATGCTTTCTCCAGAGCCAACTAATGACGATGATAATTTGTTTAGCTTTTATGGAGATGTTATTTCGGGTGGTGGGGGGAATGACACTATTACAAGTTTGGAGGGATACGATACGTTGCTTGGTGGTGAGGGCGATGATTATTTTATCGGTTCTTATGACAGTGTAATGGTTGGCGGTTCCGGTAATGACAAATATTGGCGCGGAACTATTAGTTATAATAGGGGGGACGGGAATGATACATTAGAACGTGGCCATCCAGTTTTTATTAATTTTGGACCAGATATAAGCCCTGAAGATATTTCTATACGTGAAATAGGCGGTGCCCATGCTACATCCCATGATATACGCCTTCAGTTGGACACGGGTGAGTCAATATACCTTGAGGATTTGCTCGGTGGCACTAGGAGTATATTTGAAAATATAAAAATACAGTTTGCGTCTGGAGAAATTTGGAATAAGGAACAATTTATCGCTAAGGCTCATGAGGGTACAGATAATGATGATTTTATTGATGGTTTTCAAGGAGGAAAAATTCTGAACGGTAAAGGAGGTAATGATACGCTCTATGGTTATACTTGGGAGCAGGTAATGATTGGTGGTCAAGGGAATGATTACTTGTCTGGTATGTCTGGTGTTGATACTTACATATTTGGACGGGGTGATGGACAGGATTCGATAGACACTTATAACTACAGCGGCCTACATAAAGACAGGGTTGAGTTTATTGATGATATAACTTCTGGCGATATTTCAATCACAAGAATTCAAAAAAATCTTATTATTTCGGTTAACTCTGGTGAAATAATTAGCGTAGAAAATATATTTGATTTGCAGGGTGCTATCAATACTGATTATTCCTTTGAAAAAATAGTGTTTTCTGACGGCGAAGCTTGGGTGTTCGATAAGATTATTGAAGAGGTGAGTAAGAGTTTGCTGAAAGATACTACCTCCCCAAATCGTCCATCAGGTGTGCTTGATCCTGCTGGCCATGTAATGACAGGTGCTGCTGAGCCAGGTAGCACTATTATTGTAAGTAACGACAGTGGTAGTGAAATCGCTAGAGGTTATGCAAGTACTGCAACAGGTACTTACGGTGTATCGTTGCCGATAGAACTTATTAATGGCGAAAAAATAACGGTCACTGCAATAGATGCGTCTGGTAATTTTTCAGATCCGCTGTATGTTATTGCGCCAGATAAAACCCCTCCGGCACAGCCAACTGCCGCATTTGACTCTACCGGGTACGTTATTAGCGGTTTTGCTGAGGCAGGTAGCGTTGTTGATGTGAAAAGCAGCGATAACCAAATAATAGTTGGCAGTAGCATTGGTGATTCATTTGCAGGATCGTATTCCGTTGTGCTCACTACGGCGTTGATTAATAAAGAACTGGTCAATGTTACTTCAACGGACGCAAGTGGAAACATATCTGTAATTAGATCTACTACTGCTCCTGATAAAACTGCTCCTCTTATGCCTACAGCCAGTTTTGATGCGACTGGAAAAGTTATTACTGGTTTTGCAGAAGCCGGAAGTACAGTGATCGTAAAAAATGCTAGCGGTACCCAATTGAAAACGGCTACTGCAAACGCGACAACGGGAGCTTATACAATTACCTTGACGACAGCGTTAATTAATAAAGAAACCGTAAATGTTACTGCCAAAGACGTCTCGGGAAATATCTCTGAAATTAAAGCAATTATCGCACCCGATAAAACTGCACCAGCTGTACCTACTGCCAGTTTTGATGCTACAGGAAAAATAATCACAGGTATTGCAGAGGCGGGAAGCACTGTCATTGTCAAAAATGCGGGTGGCACGCAATTAAAAACGGCAACTGCAGGCGTGAATGGTAACTACTCAATTACGTTAAATACTGCCTTAATTAATAAGGAAACAGTAAACGTTACTGCTAAGGACGCTGCTGGAAATATCTCTGCCATTAAGGCTATTATCGCACCGGATAAAACGGCACCAAATATTCCTACCGCGAGTTTCGATACAGCAGGAAAAGTCATTACCGGTGTGGCTGAAGCAGGCAGTACAGTCAGTGTTACAAATGCGGGCGGCACCGTATTAAAAACGGCTGTAGCAAACGCAACAACCGGTGCTTATACCATTACGCTCACCACAGCGCTAATCAATAAGGAAACGGTGAACGTTACTGCAAAAGATACCGCAGGAAATATCTCTGCCATCAGAGCCATTATTGCACCGGATAAAACAGCGCCAACAATTCCTACTGCGAGTTTCGATCCGACAGGAAAAATCATAACCGGCGTGGCTGAAGCAGGTAGTACAGTTAGTATTAAAAATGCAGCTGGTACTGAGTTAAAAACAGCTATTGCAAACGCAACAACTGGTGCTTACACGATTACGCTGACCACAGCGCTAATCAATAAAGAAACCGTTAACGTTACTGCCAAAGATGCAGCTGGAAATATTTCGGCAATAAAAACTATCGTTGCACCGGATAAAACAGCGCCCTTAGCGCCGACAGCTAGTATTGATACTTCCCGTAAAATCATTACGGGTACTGCGGAGCCGGGTAGTGTGGTTGAGGTAAAAAACACCGCGGGTACAAAGTTGGGTCAATTTACGGCTCACGCAACAACTGGGGCCTACACCATCACTCTAGGGACCGCACTAGCCATCAATCAAACGGTAAACGTTACAGCGAAAGATGCAGCGGGTAATGTTTCACCAATTAGACCTGTGGTTGCTCCCGCCACGGCAAATAAAATGCTGGCTACGCCCCAGTTTGCTACCAATCTTGGAATTTTCGAAACGGTCGCTGCTTACGCAAGTGAAAAGGCATCGTTGGCTGCTTTTGGTAATCACACAGAGACGGTTATTACCAGCGCCACATCAGATTCCTTTGCTGCAACACTGCCAAATAATATAGATCGGTACATATCGGGTAAGGTTGATATTAATGCATTGATTCAGGCTATGGCGTCATTCGAGCCAGCCGTTGGAGTGGATATTCGTAATCGCATAGTTTCTGTTGATCAACATCAGGTTATACTTGCTACTAGTAGTTAGATCTTGGTTATTATGTCCGGCGAAAATATCAATTATCGATATGAGTAGCTGGATGTAAGTTCTTATTTTCTAATGTAGTTTCTTCTCGAAAAACTTTCTATAGATTGCATCAGTACTATAGCGGTAAATATAAAAGAGTATTTTCAATCATCAACATTTATACTGCATTGGCGCCGACTGAGCCGGTGGGCAGAATAATGTCAATTAATACTCACATTTATAATGAATAATTCCATGTCAGTTTCACGTTATTGTTCTGCAATTGTCAGTGTGTTTGCGCTACTGCTGGTGATCCTTACCTTGATTATCCCCAATCGCCTCACTGATATTCACTTTTCATCCCTCCTGGTTTTTCCACTTGAATTATTGCTTGTCGGTCTATTGCTATTGCTGCCTGGTCGTATCGGCTTGGTTGTGCGTTGGGTGATGGCTGTGCTCCTGGCATTGGGAGCCATTTTTAAATGTGCGGATATGGCGACTTTCAAGGTGTTTGCGCGACCGTTTAATCCGGTATTTGATGGCTATTTATTTGCTAACGGGATGAATTTGCTCAATGGGGCGATTGGTAAGGCTGGGGCATTGTTAGTGGCAGTGTTGCTGGCGTTGCTGGTGCTGGTAATTATCGCAGGTGCTTTCTGGATGTTGGGGCGGGCACAAGGGGTGCTGTGTGTTTCAGTGCGCAAGTCTGCGACCTTGTTAGTGGGAGGGTTGGCGCTCTGGTCAGTATTATTTGTTGTTGAATCTCCGCGCGCATCAGTAGCGTTTTATCAACACTTGGCCGCGCATGCGCGCGATATTCTTGTTACTGCAGCGGATATCAAATCATTTAATGCGCAGTTGGCTAAGGTTGATGCGCTTGCCCCCACTGATGCAAATTTATTTGATCTCTTGCGCGGTAAAAATGTGCTGGTGATATTTGTTGAATCCTATGGCCGCACGGTGTTGGGTAATCCTGAATTTGCACCACAGATCAGTCCCTTGCTGGAGCGCACCACGGGTGAATTAGCGGAGAAAGGTTTTACAGCGCGCAGCGGTTTTTTAACCTCGCCGACGGTGGGTGGGTTGAGTTGGCTTGCACATGGCACTGCTATGTCGGGCTTGTGGATTGATAACCAGATTCGCTACAACAGTTTAATGATCAGCGAGCGGCCATCGCTCAACCGTTTATTTAACCAAGCGGGTTGGCGGACTGTAGCGGTAATGCCTGCAATTACCATGGATTGGCCAGAGGGAAATTATTACGGTTATGAGCATATTTACGATGCGCATAATCTTGGTTATCAGGGCAAACCTTTTAATTGGGTCACCATGCCCGATCAATTCACTCTTGCTGCGTTTCATGCGCGTGAGCTTGCCAAACCTGCTATTAAATTGGCGCACACACCGGTAATGGCAGAAATTGCCTTGATTTCATCCCATGCTCCCTGGACACCTGTGCCGCAATTAATCGATTGGCATTCTGTTGGCGATGGCACTGTGTTTAATGAACAGGCGACAAGTGGTGATACTCCGGAAGATGTTTGGAAAGATAACGCACGCATTCGTTTGCAATTTCGCTTATCGATTGAATATGCGCTGCAAACCATTGCGTCTTATGTCATGAATTATGGCAATGATAATTTGGTGGTGCTGGTGTTGGGTGATCATCAGCCAGCGCCCATTGTGTCTGGCAACACTGACAGCCGCGATGTACCAATCCATTTAATTGCGCGCGATCCGAAGGTGATGGAAGCGGTAGCGCATTGGCAATGGACACCGGGAATGTTGCCCGCTGCCGATGCGCCTGTGTGGCGCATGGATGAGTTGCGCGATAGATTAATAGAGGCTTTTTCACTGCCTGCACATTAACGCGGCAGCGCCAATAAATCCCAATGTCCAATGGTGCAATTACCCTCTGCAATATTGGTAAGCCGAAATTTTTTCCAATCGTCCAGCTCGCTTTCTGTTAAACCATAATGTTCATTGACTGCTGCGGTAATACCATTAATTAATTCGTTTAGCATAGGCTGGTCTTTTGCTCCCAGTTGCCAAGGGCTGGGTTTAAGGCTGACGTTATAGCCTTTGTTTTCCAGCGCTTTTTGCAAGTAGCCAGTGCACTCGGGGCCGAGTGCAGGCCCAAAACCTTTATCGCGGCGTTGGTCTTGATTAAATGCAGCCAACACTTTTTCATCGAGCGGATGTGCTGGTGTCCATGTGGTGGTGCCATCATAATTCAATGCTGCGTAGACGGCGGTTTTGCGTGCATCGAGTCGATCTATCAATGCATCAATAAATGCAGCTGATGCAAGATCAAATAAGGCAGAGGCAGAAACTATGTGCGTACCTGTGAGTGGCAGTTCACCCACAATGTTCAAATCCGCCTGATAATCTTCAATTAAATATTGTTTGCCATGGCGGCGCAGGGCTTCATCCAATAATTTTCCGTCCAGATCCACCAG
>NZ_JBRFPI010000030.1:0-20153 GCF_053579595.1 Cellvibrio sp. | reverse complement strand
ACAAAATATGTGTCAGGGGTGTGGGTTGATGCAGGGTGGCATGAATCATTTAGCGACCCAGCTAAATGCCTACCTCAAGCGCACCAATAATCTCACTGAAGATATTGTCGTGGTATCCAGTTTGGTGGAAAGCGATGGCAGCGCTGCACCGCACACCAACAATAAATTAATTTTACTGCTGACCAATATTGAAAAAGATACTGTGCCGCAATCCGGCGCAGCGCGCGCCACCGGATTTGATGGTCGCGCCCTGGTTGGCAGTCGCTCTGTGTATTTAAATTTGTATGTGATGCTGGCGGCGAATTTTAGTGGCAGCAACTATGCTGAAGCACTGAAGTTCATTTCCAAAGCCATCGCTTTTTTTCAGATGCAGCCGGTGTTTGATAAACATTCAACACCGGATCTGGACTCTCGCATCGATAAACTCGTATTGGATATCGAGAACCTGAACATTCAGGATTTAAGTAATCTGTGGGGTTTGTTGGGCGGGAAGTACCTTCCCTCCGTGTATTACCGTGTACGCATGGTAACCATCAATCCTGATAACGTCGTAGCACAATTGCCTTTGGTTTCCAAACCGCAAGGCGATCTACGCGGTTAATAGGGGTCAACATCCATGGCACATTTCAAACCGATATTGACCCTGGCGGTTGAACACCTTTTTTTTGCCGATGGCCGCTGCACCAATTTGGTATTTACCACTACGCCCGCTACCCGGCGCGTACTGCAACAATATCAATTAGCAGTTAAATCGGAAGAGAGTGGAATTGCTATTTTTGCCGATCAGGAATTTTCGGTTACGTTTGATAGCGAAGCAGTGCTGCGTTTTGAGGTATTTGCGCAAGATCCCTATTTTAGTTTCTACACCCTGGAAACCCAAAATAAAACCTTGCCTCTATATTACAGCAGCAAAAATATTACAGCAGATAACACCAGCCTTGTGTTGCAGGATGAACTACCGGCAGAATCCCAAGGCGCACGACCTGTCCGTGCAAAACCCGGCGATAGAACGCCGTTGCTCATTGTGGATATAGATTTAAGCGGAGCTGAATTTGCAACCGTGCGCCAGGCTGAAGCAGCTCCCGTCGCGCGAGCAATCAAATTCAACACGCGCGATATTTACTGGAAATACTATTTTTTCGGTGAACTTGCGAAATTGGAATTGGAGATCCATGATTTAAGTTCGCAAATGGCAGTGGCTTTTGATCCTAGCGATGAAGTTGTCGCCAAAAATGGCAAGGCGTTTATTTCGCAAATCCCGATTGCAATGAACAGTGCGCCAAAACAGCGATTTCAGTTAAAAGATAAAAGCAACGCAGGCAAGATCCTGATCAAGCGTTTACCCAACGCAGGAGTTAACTTGATCAGCAAGAGTAGGGATCTCAGGGGGCAGCAAATCCTTGTTGCAGAAATTTATGTAAATCAATAGCACTTAAAGGAACAAATATGGCTGGCGCGTATAAAACTCCCGGCGTCTATATTGTTGAAAAAGACGCTTTTCCCAACTCCGTTGTTGAAGTAGCTACCGCCGTTCCGGCGTTTGTTGGCTACACGGATTTTGCCGATAATAAAGGTAAAAGCCTGCTCAACAAGCCCTGGCGAATTTCTTCAATGGCTGAATTTATCAGCTACTTCGGAGGCCCGCCGCCAGCCACCTTTAAAATCGCCCGCAAAGGTAGCGCGGCACCAACGCCGGCAGTTTTCGCCGCTGCGCCCGGTGCGTCGGACGACGAAAAGAAAATCGCTACCGAGATCAATAATGCGCGTACAGCCGTTGCAGCTATCGCCGGTGTGGATAAAAATCCCGATCCATTCAGCAATGCCGATGAAGATTTTTCACTCGGCAAAGATGGCAAATTTTTCCTCTCACTCGAAGGTTCCTACTACTTGCTGTATCGCAGCATGATGCTGTTTTTCCAAAACGGCGGTGGTGCCTGCTATGTTGTTTCAGTTGGAAACTACAGCAAAGGTATTGAAGAAGGCGAGCTTTCAGAAGGCATCCAACTGCTGAAGAAAGAGCAAGAACCAACCATGTTGGTCATTCCCGATGCAGTGTCATTAGCAGCAGCAGATTGTTATAAGTTGCAGCAGACCATGGTCGCGCATTGCGGTTATGAAATGAAAAACCGTTTTGCAATCCTCGATATCTACGGCGGCTTTCAGGATAATCGCGACAACGAGTGTATCGATAATTTCCGCAATAAAATGGCCACCAACTTCCCGGCGTTCAGCGCAGTGTATTACCCCTGGTTGAACAGCTCGATCGTACCGGTGAGCGAATTGTCATTCCGCAATATCCACGAAGACAGCTTGCCTGATGTAGTGAATTTGCTGACGCAAGAAGTGCGCGAAACTATCGCTTCCCTGAAAAAACAGGAAAGTATTATCGCTGAGATCAAAAAACTTCCCGATACACCCAGCAAAAGCAGCGCAGAAAATAATGAGCTGCACAAAACGCTCAGCGCAGTTTGCCCGCTGTACAACAAAATTCTCGCTGGCCTGCAACACAAGCTGAATTTGTTGCCACCGAGTGCGGCCATGGCCGGTATCTACACCATGGTGGATAACACTCGCGGTGTGTGGAAAGCTCCAGCGAATGTCAGTTTGAGCGCAGTATCTTCACCAACCGTGAATATCAATCACGAAGAGCAGGAAGACCTCAACGTGAATACCGCAGGTAAATCTGTGAATGCCATTCGCACCTTTATCGGCGAAGGCACGCTGGTGTGGGGTGCGCGCACCCTCGACGGCAACAGCCTCGATTGGCGCTATGTAAACGTGCGCCGCACCATGATCATGTTGGAAGAGTCGGTAAAACTGGCGAGCAAGGCTTATGTATTTGAGCCAAACGTTGCCAATACCTGGGTCACCATCAAAAGCATGATCGGCAATTTCCTCACCGGTGTGTGGAAGCGTGGCGGTCTTGCTGGTTCAAGCCCGGAAGATGCATTCAGTGTACACGTTGGTCTGGGTGAAACCATGACCGCCGAAGATATTCTTGAAGGCATTTTGCGTGTGACGGTATTGGTTGCCTTGAGCCGCCCCGCAGAATTTATCGAGATTACCTTCCAGCAACAGATGCAAAAATCTTAACTACCTAGTAGTTCTACTACACGGTGGTATTAATCACTAGGTATATAAAATTAACGCGGGGTTTTTGTCATCAAATTGCCGGGCAATAAAAGGCGCATTGGCAAGCAAGGACTTCGCAAATTTTTCCATCCATAGATAAATTAAGGTAGAGATTACTATGGCAGAAGACGGCTCAACACAATCAGCCAATATTTGGCCACTGCCCAAGTTTCACTTTGAAGTGAAGTGGGATTCGAATGTTATGTCCTTCCAGGAAGTGAGCGGGTTGGATATCCAATCGGAAGAAATTAAATATCGCGCAGGCGACAGCAAGCAATTTTCTGTGATCAAAATGCCGGGCATGAAAAAATTCGGCAATGTCACCATGAAAAAAGGCGTGTTCAAAGGTGATAACAAGTTCTGGGATTGGCTCAACCAAATCAAACTGAACACCATCAAGCGTGTTCCTGTCACCATTAGTTTGCTGGATGAGAGCAGTGCACCCACTATGGTGTGGACACTCACCAATGCTTGGCCAACCAAAATTTCTTCCACCGATTTGAAAGCGGAAGGTAATGAAGTGGCCATTGAAAGTATTGAAATCGTCCACGAAGGCCTGACCATTGCAAACGGCTAATGGTTTAGGTGGGCACTAGTCGATGTCTGCTGCAGCAACTACCACAGAAGGCGGTTTATACCCGCCTTCTGCGTTTTATTTCAAAGTAGTTTTTGGCTCTGGTAGCGAAGGAGTCGATTCATCATTTCAGGATGTTTCCGGCATTTCGTTTGAAATGTCTACCGAAGAGGTACCTGAAGGTGGCGAAAATCGGTTTGTGCACAAATTGCCCACGGCGATAAAGCAGAGCAACCTGGAATTAAAACGCGGTATAGCATCAGCATCCTCACCGCTGGTGGCTTGGTGCAAAGAAGTGATGGAGGGCGATTTTATCGCCGCCATAGTACCGCGCACCATCAGCGTGTATTTGCTTAATGAAAATGCCGAACCTATTCGCGGATGGACCTTTGCGAATGCGTTTCCTATCAAGTGGGAAGTGGAAGGTTTTAACTCCACAAAAAATGAAGTGGCAATTGAAAAAATTGTGTTCAGTTACACCTACTCCAATCGGGTGATGTAATTTTACTGGAATACTGACGTTAAAATTTCTTTGCTTAACAATCACTCTGCGATAAACCCATCATGGCCATAGAAATTAAACAGCTGTTGATTAAATCCAATGTCGTGGATGATGCGGATGACGAGAGCGCCGAAGAGCGCGACGCTATGAGTGCAAGTATCAAACAGGATGTGATCAATGAATGCCGGCGTTTAGTACTTGAAATGCTCAGCGATAAAGGGTTGCGTTAAATCATGACCATCGCCAACGGCACCAAAATAAAATTAAAAATTTCGCCCTGCGATGTAAACGACGGCATCGCCACCGTTAATGGTGACCCGGCTTTTGAAGCGCTGATCAACCCGGCCGGCTACACCCATAGCTCATCGATTATTTATGCGGAAAATCAAGCGCTCGGACCAGGCAGCGAAAAAAAATACAGTAAATCCAAACCCGACAAAATTGAATTCAAAGAATTGGTATTGGATGGCACGGGTGTTGTCGAAGGTACAACAGGCAGCGTGCGTACACAGATCGCGCTCTTGCGCAAAGTAGCCTACGACTACAACGGCTCCGAACATGAACCACCCGTAGTAGAAGTTTCCTGGGGGCCATTGCTATTCAAAGCGCGTATGGAAGCCTTGAAGGTCAATTACACGCTGTTCAAACCCAGCGGCGAACCCTTGCGCGCCAAAATGGATTTAACATTTACGGCGTACAAAAGTACCGAAGAAGTTTTTCGCGAAGCGAGCCTCGAATCGCCAGACTTAACCCATTTGGTTGAAGTTAAAGCAGGTGATACTTTACCTTTGTTGTGCTACCAAATTTACAAAGACAGTTCTTATTACCTCGCCGTTGCACGACTTAACCAGCTCAATAATTTTCGCCAGCTGCAACCCGGTCAGCTGTTGCGTTTTCCTCCGCTGGTGTAATTCATGGCCGATTCTCCCCTTAAAAGCAGCGATGGTGTAGTCAGCTTTAGCGTGCTCTGCAGCGGCAACGCTATTGCAACCACCGTTGAAGTCGTGTCGATAGAAATTCAACATTGCATCAACCGGATTTCAACCGCCACACTGGTGATCAATGATGGCGATATGCCCAATGCCGATTTTCCGCTAAGCGCCAGTGCCACCTTTAAACCTGGTACGGAAATAAAAATCCAGTTGGGTTATGACCAGACACTGACCGATGTTTTCAGCGGCGTCATCATCAAACACTCAATTAAAATCAGCGGAAACAATGCCGCGCGCTTGATTATTGAATGCAAAGACAAAGCGCTGGCGATGACAGTGGGGCGTAAAAACGCAAACTACATCGACAAAAAAGACAGCGATATTATGTCGCAACTCATTGGCAACTATTCCGGGCTCACCGCCAGTGTCACCGCAACCACAGTGCAACACAAAGAGCTGGTGCAATTTTACTGCAGCGATTGGGATTTTATGCTCGCGCGTGCCGAAGCCAACGGCATGCTGGTAACACTCGACGCCGGCACCGTCACTGTAAAAGCACCCGAGGTTAGCGGCAGCGCCGTACTTTCACTCACATATGGCATCGACATCATCGATTTCAGTGCCGACCTGGATGCACGTCACCAATTCCAAACTGTTACCAGCAATGGCTGGGATCTTGCCAATCATGCGCTGCAGCAAGGCACCGCCGCCAGTGCCAGTTTAAATACCCAGGGTGATATCGATTCTGCCGCGCTCGCCAGCGTAATTGGTTTGAGCGATTTCCGTTTGCAAAGCAGTGTTCCGTTGGAATCGGGTTTCCTCACTAATTGGGCTAAAGCGCAGCAATTAAAATCCGGCCTCGCACGCATTCGCGGCTATGTCAGTTTTCAAGGCAGTGCGTTGGCCAAACCCGGTACGCTGATTGAACTCGCCGGTGTTGGGACGCGCTTTAATGGCAACATTTTTGTCAGCAGCGTCAATCAATCTGTTGTTGACGGCAACTGGACGACACGGGTGGAATTTG
Source organism: Cellvibrio sp. (assembly GCF_053579595.1). Lineage (NCBI taxonomy): Bacteria > Pseudomonadati > Pseudomonadota > Gammaproteobacteria > Cellvibrionales > Cellvibrionaceae > Cellvibrio > Cellvibrio sp. Next base: position 13,989 of record NZ_JBRFPI010000030.1, on the reverse strand, counting down.
GCATGTCGCCCAACTGGTTTACCGAAACGGCCGACACCATGGCACCTGCTGCTGCAGGTCTGACCCCTGGCATCAGTGGATTGCACATTGGTATCGTAAAAAAACTGGATGCCGATCCCGAAAGTCAGCACCGCGTGCAAGTATCGATTCCCGAAATGAGCGCTACTACCGATGCATTCTGGGCGCGGCTCGCCAATTTTTACAGCTCCAACAGCTTTGGTGCGTTTTTTATTCCCGAAATTGGCGATGAAGTGGTACTCGGTTTTTTCAGCGATGATCCATCGCACCCGGTCATCCTTGGCAGCCTTTACAGCAGTAAAAATCCACCGCCCTATACACTCGCAGCAGAGAATAATACCAAGGCCATAGTTACACGCACCAAAATGAAAATGGAATTTGATGAAGAGAAAAAAATCATCACGATCACTACGCCGGGTGCAAATAAAATTGTGATCAGCGACGATGGAAAATCAATTTTGTTGCAAGACCAGAACAGCAATAAAGTCACGCTTGATTCCGCCGGCATCACACTCGATAGTCCCAAAGATATTACTCTCAAAGCGCAAGGAAAAATCGTGCTGAATGCCACGGGCAATATTGAGGCCACGGCGCAAATGGATATCAAGCAAACCGGATTAAATATCACCAGCACCGCCAATATCGGTTTTACCGCAAAAGGCAATGCAACGGCCGAAGTTTCCGCATCGGGTACTACCACCATCAAAGGGGCGATGGTGATGATTAACTAGTTATTTCACAAAGCCACACATTAACGAACATATAGTTTTAGCGATAAAAAGGAAATTAAAAAATGCCACCTGCAGCACGAATTACCGATATGCATGCCTGCCCTATGTTTACCGGTCCGGTACCGCATGTCGGTGGGCCGATTAGTGTCCCCTGCGTTCCCACTGTACTAATTGGAAAATTGCCTGCGGCCGTAGTCGGGGATATGTGCGTCTGTGTCGGCTCACCCGATTCCATCGTAAAGGGTTCAGCCACTGTAATGATCGGCGGCAAACCAGCCGCACGCATGGGAGACACCACTGCGCACGGTGGCAATATCGTGCTGGGATTACCCACTGTCATGATTGGTGGATAACGAAAGCCATGAGCAATAAATCATTTCTTGGCACTGGCTGGAGTTTTCCACCGCAGTTCACCAGTAAGGGGCTGGTGACAGTCGCGGCGGAACAAGACATTCACGAAAGCCTGCTGATTTTGTTATCGACCACACCCGGCGAGCGTGTCATGCAACCGCTCTACGGCTGCGGTTTGAAAGCCCATGTGTTTGACGCACTCAACGAAAGTAGTTTTGCCGTTATGCGCGATACGGTTGAAAAAGCGATTTTATTTTTTGAGCCGCGCGTTATCGTCGAGCGTATTGAGGTGCGCGATGATGACTACCGCGAGGGCAAGGTACAAATCCACGTGTATTACCGGATCCGCGCGACAAATAATCGCTACAACCTGGTGTATCCCTTTTATTTTAATGAAGGCAGTAATCTTGCAGGCTAAGTGTTTTATTTATTCACGCCTATCTGCTCACCGGCAGGTATCGCCATGAGCCAGATGCAGGCCACGCCAGGTCTTGTCTCGCAATTACATGTGCGCGACGGCATGAGCCAACAGCGCCGCGCTTTGCCGGCGCTGGAAAAAAACTATTTCAATGTCGATGAAATGTCATTCGAGCAACTGCTCACCCAGATGCAGGAATATGCCCGTCTGGTGCAACTCCCTGGCGTGGAATTTTTACCCGGTGATATAGAGCAACTACTGTTTGCACGTGACGAAATTGTAGTGATAGCGCAAATACTCGCGCTCAATATCGATAGTTTGGAAACCCAATTTAATCTGCGTTTGCAACAGGAAATCGACAATGAAGAATGGGCTTTGGGTGAAGCTAACAATCCCGCATCAGTAGTGGGGCTGGCACGGCTTTTGGACCGCTGGTTAAATTTATTGAAGCACCCTCAAAGCAGTGCGGGTGAAAGTCTTTATGGATTGATCGAAAGTGTAGTACTCGGCCTGGCCAAAGAACTCTATCGGGTTCATGGGTTTATGCCCGACCGGGTTAAACAAACGCAGCAATTTTCAGAGCAATTTATGGCACTGATTACTGCGGGCGGCCAGCCTGATGAACTTGCCACACCAATCAAAACTCCGGTTGCACTTAACATCCGCTCACTTTACGCATCGCTGCTAAAAGCCGCTGATATGGTGCAAGCCAGCGCCCGGCAATTATTGCCCGATTCCATGCACAGCAAAAATCATGATCCGGCGCTAGCGCTGCGTATTGCGTTTGTCACGCTCTACCAAAAATTACAAACACGCCTGAATCATTTCACACTGGATTTTATCGATTTTTATTTTACCCAGGTGCTGCAAGCTAAAACACGCCCGATACAACCGGACCATGTTTATCTGGTATTTCAACCGGGCGCCAAAGAGCGTGAAATTCATTTACCGAAGGGCACTGAATTTTTTGCTGGTTTGGATAACAACAGCCGCGATATTGTGTACGCCGCTGACGAAGATACTATTGTCAACGATGCTCAGGTACAGCAGCTATACAGTTTATTTTTTCCGCGCATCACCTTTAATTTAAAACAAAATCCCAGCCCGCGCACCAGTGTCACACTCGCTGATGGATGTTGGTTGAATGCCTTAGCGGTACAACCCAATGCCGATAAAAAACAGCGCGATAAAATAATTGCCCAACCCTTTTTTGGTGCCGGTCGTCAACGCACCACCAGCGATGGCCGCGCGAGTGACGCCGCCAGCAGTGCGCGCCTCGGCTTTGCCATCGCCAGCAACGTACTCTTGCTACGCGAAGGCCAGCGCTATATTTGCGTCGATTTAGCCTTTGAAGAAGTGGCGCGTGAACCCTGGAGCAAGCTACAAAAAATTCTGCGTCACTTACCCAATATCAAAGACAGTATTGCTGATGATAAAGCCAAATTTTTTGCCTATTTCAGCAAATTATTCCAGTTATCCTTAACCACCAGTGACGGTTGGTTGGACATCAGTGAATACAAACCGGCCTACAGCGACACCGACAACAGCGTCAAACCCAATTGTTTGCGTCTGGGTTTTTATTTACCCGAAGGTTGCCCGGCCATTACTGCTTACAACAGCGCCGTGCATGGCGATTCACTCACCAGTTCGCTACCTGTATTGCGCTTCACGCTCAAAGAAAATTACTTGCAGTATCCCTATGACATCCTCCGGCGTTTAGTACTCCGCGAGGTGCGTATCCAGGTAGATGTCAAAGGCTGCCACGATGTACTGTTGCACAATAATATCGGCCAGTTATCGCCACTAGCACCCTTTGCCCCCTTTGGCCCACTGCCTGATATAGGCTCCTATTTTATTGTGGGCCACGAAGAAACCCGTACCAAGCAACTGCTAGACCTCGATGTGGATATTGAATGGAGCAGTTTACCCACGGCCGCCGGTGGTTTTAACAGCTGGTATCGCGGTTATACTCCGGCAAAGGAGAATCAAGAATTTATCGCCAGTGTCAGCGTACTGGTAGATGGCCGCTGGCAACCCGCAACAAATGACTCCGGACGCAATCAACCACTGTTTGATTGCGGATTAAAAAACGGTTCGCCACAAGTCAGTGCACATAAAAAATTATCGGCCGCCGCCGCAATTCCTTTTTACAAGGCGCAAGACCAACAACAAGCCAAGCGACCATTTAACTATTCACCGCTCACGCGCGCTGGATTATTTAAATTTACTTTGCAAGGTCCGCGCGGTGCATTTGGACACCGCGAATATCCCAATTTACTGGCCGATGTATTGACACACAATGCGCGCGTAAAACATCCCCGTTTTGCCAAGCCAATTCCCAATGCGCCCTACACCCCGGAGATCAGCTCATTACGGCTAAATTATTCTGCGGTATCTACACTGACATTGGCTGATACCGGACGCGATGATGATCCGTTCCACAAAGATCAATTTTTTCACCTGCATCCTTTGGGATGGGAAGCCATATCACCACTGCGCCACCCGCGTTTGTATTTGCTGCCCCAGTATCCCGACAATGGCACGCTCTACCTTGGGGTCGCTGCGAGCGATATCCAACAGTTGAGTTTATTTTTTCATTTACAAGATAATTCTCTACCACTCGATGAAGAATTACTTGCACAAGCACAAAGCGAATATAAACAGCGCGCGCTTACACCCGCTGCCTTGGTGAGCTGGGCTTATCTGAGTGACAACCAATGGCGCCCGCTAAATCCACGTTACATCCTCGGCGATAGTACCGAGGGTTTTATGACATCCGGCATTGTCACACTGACCATGCCGGAAAAAATGACGACAGCCAATACGATCATGCCGGGTAATTTGTATTGGTTAAAAATCAGTGCCAACAAAGCCCTCACTCATTTCAGCGATATCTACAGTGTGTATGCGCAAGCGGTGAAAGCCTCCTGGGTTTCCGGCACACACCCCGCCAGTGAACAACCTATGCAATTGCCACCGGATACTATCAAACGCACGCGCCAAACTATTGCGGGAATTACCGGCGTCAGCCAAATTACCCGCTCCCGTGGTGGTGTACCCGCTGAAACACAAGCGCAGTTGCGCACGCGCATCAGCGAACGCTTACGCCACAAAAATCGCGCGCTGACACCGCTCGATTACGAAATGTTGATATTGGAAAAATTTCCGCATATTTATAAAGTGAAATGTTTTGCCAACCTGCGCAGCAATCACCACAACCCCATTTGCCCTGGGCATTTGCTGATCATTCCCATTCCCCATCACCCAATCAACAATGCATCGGATTACAAACCCTGTTTTGACGGCCATTTGATGCTAGCCATAAAAGAATTTATTCAGCCACTTACGCCAGCACGTGTGCAGGTATCTGTGGAAAATCCAGTTTATGAAGAAATCCAGGTGCGGTGCGCGGTGCAATTAAAAAAAGGCTTACACACTGGCCGTCACCACAATTTATTAAATCAGGCACTGTGTGATTATCTTTCACCTTGGCAGGCGCAGGGCAACGCTGTGCACTTTGGCTGGAGCATCAGTGAGCAAGAAATAAAATCCTTTATTCATAATCTGGATTACATCGAACACGTTACCGATTTTTCGCTCTTACGCATTGCGCCACAGGGCGATGGCTTTTTTATTTTGGACGATACCGCCAGCAGCGATACGCATCATTTGCAAACACTGCATCCGACTTATGCCTGGAGTACCGCCGTGCCGTTACAGCATCATTACATCCAAGCCCTTGACCAACCGCTCCAGATCCGCGCCCAGCGCACCGGTGTGGACGAGCTGGAAGTGGGTAGTACTTTCATCATTCCCGAATAGGCCATGCGATGGAAAAACTTGACAGAAATGCGCTGAAAAATAAATTTAAAAAAGGACGTATGCCCTCGGAGCAGGACTTTTCCAATTTGATCGATTCCATGGTCAATATTCTGGAAGAGGGCTTTGATAAAACCAGTCGCGATGGTTTAAAAATTTCGCAGCTCATGGGCTCCGGTCGCCTGTTGAGTTTTTATAAAAATATTGCCGTGGAAAATCCGCAGTGGTTTTTGGAATTGAGCACCAGCGAAAACAAATTGCATTTTGGTACACCGCAAAGCCCACGTGTACTTAGCCTTTATAGTCAGGGTACGGGTAGTGACGGACAAAACAATTTGCGTGTTGCAGTGGGCATCAATAAAGAAAATCCACAAACCACTCTCGATGTAGAAGGTACCATTGCCTCCAGCGGGCGTATGGGCAAAGTGGGCGATATGGCCGCGCCCGCCGATGGCGAATGGCACGATATCACCAGCGCTCTTACCGGCTGTGAAGCTTTTGAAATTGTCGCCGGGGTAGGCGGACAAGACGCCGATGGAAAATACGCGCTGGTACACGCAATTGCATTGAATACGTTTAATGGCAAAAGCAGCATCAATACCCAGGACGCACACTTCGGCAATAAATGTAATCGCCTTGAATTGCGCTGGCAGCCAGTGCCCGAGCAAGGCCAATTCCATTTCAAATTGCAAATACGTGCACAGTGCTCCTACGGTAAAAATATCTGGATCAACTATCACATCACCCGTCTATGGTTTGATCCATTGATGCTTGAAAGCACCCATGCACCGGAATAAGGACAGCTATGATGAACGCATCCAGCGAATTGCATTTTTATCTGACACTTGAGCAGAGCAGCCTGTTGTTAGAAGCGCTAGTAGAACAGCCATTTAAAAATGTCTTTGACATCATCGGCCAGTTAAATCAACAAGCGCAACAATTCTATCAAACGGGAGCAGTACAACATACGCCAGCACTGTTTGTTATTAGCGCAAGTGATTTCAGTATCTGTGTGCAAGCATTGGGAGAACTGCCGTACAACCGCGTCTGTACGCTAGTCAATTATTTACACCAGCAATTGCAGGCGCAACACGCGACCGATGCAAAACAAAATGCCAATTCGTTAGCATCAGGATCGCAGTAATGAGTTCATCCGATGTCATCCAGCGTTTGCAACAGGATGCAGACGGCCTCGACTTCGCCAGCTTGCGCGCCGATGCGATTGCGCGCGCGCAAGAACTCGCCGGCAATATCTGGACGGATTACAACCTGCACGATCCCGGTGTCACCATCCTCGAACAACTGTGTTTTGGCTTGACTGAACTCGCCTATCAAACGCGTGTGCCGGTCGCGGATTATCTTGCCAATGAGCGCGGCTTGATTGATTTCAATCACTACGCGCTTTATAAACCCCACGATATTTTTCCCACACGCCCAATTACCGCCGAGGATTATTGCAAACGCCTGCTCGACGATATTCCCGAAATTGATGCGCTCCAGGTTGCTACCCTCGCAACAGGTGAGGGTTACCAGGCGTGTTTGTACAACATTTCTATCAAATTGCTGGAACCACTGACTGGCCCTGCTTATAGCGATGAACAAAAACAGCAAGTTGTACGCCGTGTGCGCAGCGTGTTTGTAAAACATCGCAACCTTGGTGAAGACCTCGCAACTGTCAGCATTGAAGAAAGTAAACCCTGCTTTTTACGCGGAGTGATTGAAACCAACGGCAAACGCAACCAGGCCGATATTTATGCCGATGTTTTTTTTCAGGTTGCACGTAAAATTTCGTCCAACATCCGTATTGAGCGCTATGAAACTATGGCACAACAAATGGATCTGGCTGATATTTTTAGCGGTCCGTTAACACAACACGGCTATATCTACAGCGAACACCTTAACGCCCATAAAAGCACGAAAGCATTGGAAGAATTGACTGGGCTAGTCGCCGCTATTGACGGCGTTAAAAAAGTGTATCGTTTGGAATTAGTTGATGAACTAGGCAAACTTCTGGACACCCAGACAATTGATAATCAATCGTTCTTTTTAAAATTTCCCGCGGAAGCACAACAGCAAGAATGGCTTAAGATTGATTTCAATCCCGGCAAAACGACAGACCCGGCCGGGGTTGTCAAAACGCGTGGCGACAATATCGAACGGTTAATGGAAGAAACCCGACGCGCACTGCAAAAATTGGAATTTGAATACCGCGCTTTCCGCAATAATAAAACTAACAGCACACATTTTTATCCATTACCGCAAGGGCGTACGCGCAGGAATTCGGCTTATTATTCTATTCAGCACCACTTTCCCAGTGTCTATGGCATCAATGCCGCTGGTGTGCCCAATCATGAAACTGCCGCCCGTAAAAAGCAGGCGCAACAGCTAAAAGCCTACCTCTATCCGTTTGAACAACTCATGGCCAACATGTTGGCGCACATCCAAAACCTGCAGCATTTATTCAGTTTGGGTGAACGCCCCAACCACAGTTATTTTGCCGAATTTCTGGACAACCAACATATCCCTGACTTCGCGCTGCTCTACAACAACAAACGCATTGGTTTAAGCGATATTCAGGATATACAGGCGCGCCACGACCCGGCAACCGACCGCAAAAGCCGTGCGCTGGATACCTTGCTCGCGATTTATGGTGAAGAGTTTTCACAAGAGGCCCTGCTGCATTTTAATTATTACCATGAAGCGCAACCGGACTACTGGGCTATAGATAATAAGATCCGCTACTTGCAGCATCTGGTCGAAACCAGTAGCGGGCGCTCGGCCGCATTCGATACCAGTGAAGCGCATTGGCAAGCGAGCAACCTCAGTAGTTTGCATAAAAAAATCAATATTTTATTAGGCATACAACAACTCGATAGCCTGGTTCCGCTATCACAGTGCTTTGACAGCAACCAAATACATCTGGTCGATGACCAATTACTCGACCAGATCCCGGATCCAACTGACGCAGACGCGTTAACCACTCACGCTGACGCACAAACGGTTCCTGCACTGAAGGCAAAGCAGCAAGAAAAATTATCACAATGGAGTTATACGCCCAATAAAAGTTTAACGCTCTGCCCGGCAATGATTATTGAAGGTACTACTATTGATGCCTATCGATTGCAACCGGTAGACCCCGGTGAAGCAGTTGCGGTGTATTTTTATTCGCAGCGGCTCAATCGCCGCCGCGAATTAAAAAAGGCGGACGACCGGGCGCAAGCCATTTCCTATGTGCATAAATTTAAAAAAATTATTACCGATATCAATGCCGGTGCCGAAGGTTTTTATCTTCTGGAACATATTTTATTGCGCCCACGCGGACAGCAAGTAAGCGCCAATGACGGTAGCTTTTTTGATTGTCAGGTGAGTTTTATTTTTCCGAAATGGACCGCGCGTTTTGCTAATCCCGCCTTTCGCCAGTTTGCGGAAAAAACCATTGCCAACCATATGCCGGCCCATTTATTTCCGCAAATCTATTGGCTAGATCTTCCCGCCATGACGGATTTTGATGCCTGTTACAAGCCTTGGCTTGAACGGCTCCAACAATATGAACAACAACAATTGCTGCAGGAACACGACAACACCGAACAACTAGACCGCTACGCACAACAGCTGCGCAGGTGTCTGGAGCAATATAAACCCTCGGCCGCGTACTGGATTTAACCCATGCATCCCGAGCATCGCATCGACGAATTCACTCTCGACCTGTCGTTCACTACGATCAGGCTCGCTCGTCGTGAAAAAGCCGGATTAGTCAGTTGGATCAGTGAGGATCTATTGCCCGCATTGGATAGATTATTTTCTCAGTATTCCCCTGGCAATCTGGTGCTGCGGTTTGAAACTCTGGAATTTGATTTGGGCAACCTGGATGCGCGTCACTACCAACAGCAGATCCGCGAGCAATTGCTGGAACAATTCACGCGTTTGTTAAAAAGCCAGATGCTCGCTCTCGACCCTCGCGCACTCAGCAGTCCACCACTGGTGCCACTGATTCCAGATGCGAATACGGCATTACAGCAATTAATTGCCTATCTCTCCACCGGCAATATCACAGCGCACTATGCATTTAATCGCACTAGTCGCTACTCAAATGAAAATGACAGGCGGCAGTCACAAGAAAAAATTCACCAACAATTATTTGAACAGGTTATTGCCCAACAGGATATTGCCGAATTATTGCGCCAATTTCCTGCACGCGAATTATTGGTTGCGCGCTTAGTAAAACAATTTAGCGCAGCGCAGCGTTTGATATTATTGCGTCAGCTGGCACCACAACAACTGCCGCAAGTACAAATGCTATTGGATTTGATGGAATTTATCGGACAGCAGCAAGAAATTTTTCCGACCGCGACCACTCAAGTAAATGTATTTTTAACAACTCATGGTTTGTCAGCTGATTCACTAACAGCAGCACGGGTATTTGCATCCGAACCGACTGTATTGCGACAAAACCTCTGGCAACAGGTATTACTGCTTGCACTGGAGTCGCCTCAAGCCAGTGAAGCCGTTTGGTTAACTCGTTTACTGGACAAGCTCGCTACCAGCTTGACAATTAGTAAAATGCAACTGGGCGAATTTTTACTCGCCATCCCATTGCCGGCAGCCCATGTACATCCACTTAAACATCTGCAGACGCGCATCGCTCAGTTAATTCAGCCTGTCAATTCACACACGGAAACGCAGCAGCATGAAGCGGGGAATACCGACAGGCTTATCCTTCATGCCACGGATACTGATGTAAATACCGGGAGACATTTTAAATATTTACTCGTACCGCGTAAGCAGCAGCTCCCTGCCCAGAATAACCCGCTAAGGTCATTAATTTTTAGAGCCACCCGCGTTCGCGGGCATGACAACCAGTTTATTTTTCAAAGTGCCCCTGGCAACGTTGACGTTTATGCCCAACAAAATTCCATTGCATATCTACCAAGTGGAGCTTCGCCCGCTGATTTATTACCGGAAAATATAGCGAATATTCCACGCACACTGTTGCAACAGAAAATTGCACAGGCATTGGTTAGTGCTGATATCAATTTATTAAAAGCCATCTGGCCAACAATGGCTACACGGGAGCCGGCGCTATTGCTCTCCGCGTTGCAACACTATTTACCTCAGGCAGAAATTCGCCAGCAGTTGATGATGCAACTACCATTGTCAATGCAAGCCGATATTATTGGATTTTTAGCAACCGACATAAAGCCGCTACTTTTGCACTTACAGCAAATGGCTGGTGAACTAGTTAAAACGCTGGAAGTGCAGATCGGCAATGACGGTAATGTTGCATCAATTGGTCCTGCATTAACTGATGGTGCTGATAAAATCCGCAGCGAATCAGCAGCATACCTACAACGTCGCTTGTGGGAAATAGCGGTAGGTTTAATCTTAAGCTCTTCTCTAACAACAGGAGCAGCAGTTTACACCACAACTCCTGGGGCTTTCCTCCACCGACTAATAGAAGACTATGCCCATATAAATTCACTGAATGCTCAACACCTGCAACAGCTATGGCGTCAGGTAATACAGCCAATCACTGTTGAACCCAATTTTATTTCCCAACAAACCGTTACACAGGGGACGAGTGAAGCGCGCACTAATAATGAACAACCTGGCTCCGCTGTTTCGCCAACCGGTTTATCCACCGCACCACTACCAGAAAATGCTTTACCGCGCTCTGCATTGGCACAACCAGATTTGGATAATATTAGCGATCATCAGTTGTTTGACCTCTGCCTGCGCCTGAAAAGCGGCGCGGTTTCCTGGCTGCAAATTTCATTTGACGTTGCATTATTAAAACGCATGATCGATAGCTACATTCGCTTGGGACACAGCGCCACCGCCGAAAACTGCCGGGATTTTGTTGTAGCTATCGATCATCAAGCTGCAACAACTTATGCACCTACAGAGTTTTATAGCGCAGTGCTGCAGGCATTGATCGCTGATAAATTGGTTGACCTTGAGGCAATTGCCAGCGCGATAGCAAGAGTAAAATCATCGTCGCCAATCAACGCTATTAACGGAGACGAAATCAATCTGGTTCAAACACCACCCGCTAATATAACAATAGCACCAGATGTTGTTAGTGCTGATGACATTGATACACAAATTCGATTTACTGATGAACAACGTTACGCAGCGGAACCTGCGGAGAATGAAATTAACTTGAGGAGAGGTGAGAGGACTGAAGAAAAAGCAGTATCAACAATAGATACTGCCGTTACAGATAAGCTTTACTCGTTACCCTTAGAGATGCAGGAAATTATACCGGCCAATATCTCAGCCATTGCCGAATCGCAGGGATCCGACACACAACCACATAAACAATTACAACAATCACCTGATCTTGAGTTGGTTGTTAACATTGAAAATGCCAATGCACAAAGCATCTCTCTTGCTTTGACTGCATCACCTGGCACCAGCCCAGCAACTAGTGATGATCTGCCATTTGCAACTAACCCGCTGGCCACAGCGGCTGACCGGCACATTGGCCAAAATCAGACTAATGATGACAACAAAAATTTATACAATACTCAATCGCAAATGAATGCAGATAGAACAGCGCAGTTGTCGAGCATGGATGATGCTGCAATCAACACGCAACACGCCCAAATTCAACCGGCGAACCTACAAACTCTCTTGCAATCCCTGTTGGTCACTGCACAACCACTTGCACACTTGCAGCAGCTTAACTTAAGTAACGATCAATGGCAGGACGTTTGTGGCAAATTAATTCAGCATCAAGCCATTATGGATAATGATGCTGCGGTTGATTTACTGCTGTCAATTAAAACCTTTGCACAGCAATCCCTAAATATTGCAGGCTATTATCGCAAGGTTGTACACGCGCTATTGCAGCATCAACCGATTGATCTTGAATTATTTGCCAGATCCCAAAATGACGATGCACAAAACAGTTCTCTTGCTTTAACTTCATCAACTAGCATCAACCCGACAATCTCTGATGCGCCACAAACAATAAAACCAGTAACGCTAACGGCTAGCGGGTACACCAGCCAAAAAACAGATGTTACTGGCGATAAAGATTTACCAGCAACCCAATCCCAAATCGAAACTGAAAAGGCACTAGCGTTATCAAGCAAAGATGATAATCCTCAACTCAAAGCACAACACACGCAAGCTCCGCCGCCGAAAATGCAAACTTCCGTGCAAAGCCTTTTGGCTGCTGCACAACCGCTCGTACTCTTGCAACAGCTGAACTTGAATAACGATCACTGGCAAGAAATCTGTAACGAATTAATTTTGCATCAAGCCATGATCGACAACGACGCTGCCATTGATTTATTACAGTCAATCAAAGCCTTTGCGCAGCAAGCACTACATTCAGCAGATTATTATCGCAAAGTCGTAAATGCCTTGTTGCAGAAGCAACCTATTGATCTTGAATTATTTGCCACATCCCCTCGGGATAATGCTCAACCGCAGGTTGACGCGTTGGCAAATTCAGTAACGATGGCGACTGACCTGCAAACCACTCTCGGACAAACAATTAATTTGCTTAGCGGGAGAAGCGATCAGGCGACTACCGATCCTGATACACCATCCCGGGACAATACGGATGGACTATCTACAATCCGGCTGCCTGACGTTTCACCAACAACTAATGCACCTATTCCGCTATTAACAGGGAGCGATGATTCCTTGCGCAAACCCGTTATTTCCCTTGCCCAATTGCTAAGTGTAGAAGCCACATTCACGCACGAACAACTGCTCCTATTGCAGCAGCATATTAATTTTTTACTACAGCACGCAACAACGGATGTTGTTCGTGAATGGCTGGAATTATTGGGCGAGATTAAACATCACTCACCTTTAATCCGTGCAGTGCCTGCCCATTTATTGCATCAAATTGCCATGCGCTTGCAACCCATGAGTTATCCACCTTTGGATGCGCTGGTAAAAGTTGTTAATGAGGCCATTGCACTGCTAACGATTGATAACACTAGCCTTTCCCTCAAGCAGGCCAAATGGGAATTTATCTTTCACACTCTGTTTGTTTTACGCCCCTCAACGTTGGATAAAAAACAAATTACCGACACTCTGTGTCACATTTTTGCGATGGCAGTCGGTATAGACGATGTGCAGCGTCTGCTCAATCTGGCTGAGCGGCGCGCAGCATTGTTAACGCCACCGGCACGGCAACAGCCAGCAATGCGTTTGCAAGATCTGCAGGCTGCGCAAAAAGCAACAGAAAATACTTATCCTTGGGAAGCGGGAATTCCCGTCAACAACGCTGGCCAGGTATTGGCGGCCGCATTTATGCCGCGCCTGTTTGCCATGCTGGAATTAACGCAGGAAGGAAAATTTGTGCACCCTGGAGCAGCAGACCGCGCTGCACATCTGGTGCAATTTATGGTGAGCGGTGAAACGCATACGCCGGAATACGAATTGACCTTGAATAAAATTTTGTGTGGTATCAGCACCAGCTTGCCCGTCAGTGAAGGTATAGAGCTCAGCGAGCACGAAAAAAATATCATCGAGCAAATGCTCACCAGCATGATCCAACATTGGAAGGTGTTGGGTTCAACATCAATTGCCGGTTTGCGCGAAACTTTATTCCAACGTCAGGGATGGTTAGTACTGGAAGAAGATTGTTGGCGCTTGAAAGTGCAGGAACGCACCTTTGATATGTTGCTT